>JANMEE010000042.1:0-2538 GCA_031376645.1 Dolichospermum sp. OTE_75_concoct_329_sub
AGCGGAAAACTAGCGTCGCATTCTCCGGTGTCTTGACTCAAATAACGGCTACCCTTCGACATCGCTCAGGGTGGTCTGGTCAGTACAGCTTGCTTGATTACTCTTACAAGCTCAGTGGCTTTAGCCCTGAGTTACTGACTAACTTCCTGGGAAGAATTACTGTTGACATTGCCTAATTGCTTCCGCACATCATCAATTGTGGCATTGAGTTGGGCAATTTTATCTTCTAGCGATCGCCTGGTTGCCTCTATTTCCAGATTCTCATTAGCTGAAGCTCTCATTTGTCGCCTTTTAGCTCCTGTCTGTCCATCATTACCACCAGTTAAGCCTTCATTCTCTTCATCGGCAAATTTACCATCTAAGCGCGAAGTAATCACCGCACCAACGACACCACCGACTACACCTCCAATCAAAGTCCCCAGTAGCAACCCACTAGCGAAACCATCTTGCTGACTCATATTTTTACCACCTTCTAGAAAATAAGCAACTTTGACATACTTTAGCTATTTTCCGGCCTTAGCTGCACGCCTACTCCTTTCCCAGTATAAGATTACCTATCTTCTTCCTTCTTCTTCTTCTTCTTCTTCTTCCTTCGCGTCCTTCGCGCCTATATCCCTCCGGGACGCTCCGCGAACGTGGTTCATTTAATCTATATTCTTCTAGTAGGAAGGGAGTAGCTTAAGTTCCAAAAATGCGATCGCCAGCATCTCCTAATCCCGGGACAATATACCCTTGATCATTAAGCGTTTCGTCAATAGTAGCGGTGTAAACGATTAAACCAGGATAGACAGCAGCCAATTTTTTCAAAGCTGGGGGGGCAACAACTACAGAAATAATGCGAGTTAAAGCAGGATCAACACCTCTTTGAGTTAATTCCGCCATTACTGCCATTATAGAACCTCCAGTAGCCAACATTGGCTCGGTAATTAACACCCGTGTTTCAGGAGCGAATTTTTCTGGCAATTTATTTAGATAACAAGTAGGTTCTAGAGTTTCTTCATTTCGCACTAACCCAAAATGGTAAATTGATGCTAAAGGTAGTACACCCTGCGCTCCCTCCAATAAGCCTAAACCAGCCCGCAAAATCGGTACAACAGCTACAGGTATGTGAGGATCAATAAAAGTGGCTGGACAGGCAGCTAGGGGACTCTGCACCGTTGTTTCTTGGGTTGGTAACCACTCTCTAGCAGCTTCATAAGTGAGCCACCTGCCCAACTCAGTAACAGCAGAACGAAATAATACTGATGGTGTAGCTACATCACGGACAACTCCTAACCAGTGCTGAATTAGGGGATGGGGTGGGACAAAAACACGCAGTTGTTGTTGCGTCATAACCAAAAATGGGCAGTCTTGGACTATATGAGAACTCAAACAACATCATACTCTTTCCCAGCTACGAGTGACAGCTAATTATAATTTATTGCTAAAATTTATCATTAGTAGTTGACAATTCTTCTCAATTAAGGTTATATTGTCAACAAGTGTTCTCTTCTCTTTAAAGAATCGGCAATTGGGATTAGTCTGCTGACGCTGACTAATCCCTATTTCTATTTGTATAAATGATGAATAGATCCCCGACTTCTTTGAGAAGTCGGGGATCTGAGTCTTTAGCGAAATAAATTTTTATGGGAAAAACTAACTTTTTTAGGTACGTATTCCGAACAGTCTATGGCTTCTTCTGTGAGAACAGAATCCGGCTTGACAGCACATTTTAAATAATGGTTATTCGCAAAAAACTGACATTTTTTACAGGGGACTTTTTGTAAAACCTTGCTTTTCAAGCATACTTTATCATCTGTATTGGTGCGGATTTTATGAAAAAGTAGCAGAAATATAGCCCAAACAAAAATAAATCCCAGAGGAGCTAAAGATAGTGCTAAATCTGGTATTTGGATGTTGTGATATTGTACTTGTACTTTTTCTTGTTGAATTGCACTTTGAGCAATGGACAAGTTGGTATTGTCGGATATGAATGTATTTTCCAATACCTGCTTTATATACATCTTATTTCCCTTAGTTATCTATAATGGTTCTTAATTGACAAAAGTGACAGAACCAGATATCAACCCCTTAGTTTAATTTGGAAACTTTTAATTTAAGTCTATGATCTATCTGAGCAAAGCTTTATATAGCTTTCAATTATAGGTTTAGCAAAAGAAAAGTTTAGTTATCTCTGTCAATAGTTTTGTTTTTGATTATCTGCATATATATCTGAAGTGATACCTGTATATATAATTTCTATTTAGGGTTTGCTGAAAAAGTTATCTGTGAGGAGAGGGAACACCAGAACACCGGAATAGTTTCAAATATCTGAATATCGTCAATTTCCCAGATCCGACAAGGGAAAATGCAACTGTTTGGAGACACAATAAGCCAAAACCTGGCACTTTTTTGTGCTAAAACCCACATTCCGCAGATGTGACTCAGATTATTGATATTTTTACGATATTTTTGAAAAATTCCAGTCAGGAAAATTTTATCTACCTAATTTTTCTGGCTGAGGTTAACATTATCTGCCAAAAAATAGAGCCTATTAAG
>JANMEE010000053.1:0-14761 GCA_031376645.1 Dolichospermum sp. OTE_75_concoct_329_sub
CAAATCCTCAAACCCTTATAAGAACGGGGTTCTGGGTTTCCATATTGCATAAAAAATCGACACCGTGAAAAATGCCTGAAACCGTTTCTCTATAAGGATTATATAGATTGTGGTCGCATTGTTTGTGAGAAATGCGGGCTAAGTGGAAAGTCATTTACATTGAATTAATGGAGGGCAATCATGGCAAATTTATTCACTAAAGCACTAAAAACTATTAAGTTTATATATCAAAAGTTGGAATTGAAGCGTTTGTTTGTTACCGTTTTAGTTGGTTTTTTAGTGCTAGGCACGGGCTTAAACTCTACCATGGAGTCTAAAGGTAACGGTAATTATGTCAAAACAGGGATGGACAAAGTTTTCCCTCAGAATGATACTGATAGACCTAAAACTATAGGAGAATGGGAAGAAGAAGCTCGTCAAACAGAAAATTTGCCTGTTGAAAGAGCTAGAAGAATTGCTAAAGAATCTGGCGAAGCTCTTAAACTATGGGGTTCTGTGTACATAGACACAGCTAAGAGAAGTGCTAACAGTTTCAAAAACGGTAATAACTAATTAAACTGAGTCAGACGATTTGGAAATGTTATCAAACAAATGAAACGATGGTTAAGAATTTTGGCGTTGCTGATAGCCTGCGTGGCGAAGCCATACTGAAAGGATAAAATTAGGAAAATCAAAGATTTCCAACTCTTATTTTCTGAATCTTTGCGCCTGGAGCGTGAGCCATATTCATACTCTTAATCAGCAACACCGAAATTATTTTTAAGAAATCCTTAAATGTGAATACCACACTCAGTTTTTTCACTTCCCCGCCAACGTCCAGCGCGTTCGTCTTCACCGTCAGCTACTTTAGTGGTAATAGGTTCATCACCAATGCTAGGATAACCTTGATCATGGAGAGGGTTGTAAATTACCTTATGTTCGGCTACATAAGCCCAGCTTTGTTTGCGTGTCCAATTAGCTAGAGGGTTAATTTTCAATCTGCCTTTACCATCCAATTCAAATACAGGCATGGTAGCACGAGTAACAGCTTGATCACGACGGCGACCTGTAATCCAAGCTACTGTTTTAATTTCGTCTAAACCTCGCAGAAGTGGTTCGATTTTGGTAATATCGTGAAATTTAGCAATATCTTTATCCCAAAGGGCTTCACCAAATTTAGCAGCAAAGGCTTCACGGCTGTTTACATCTGGTGTTTTATAGGTTTGTAAATCTAGATTATAGATTTCCTTGACTTTAGCTACAAATTCTAAAGTTTCGGGAAAGTGATATAGGGTATCAAGAAAAATTACAGGAACAGGATGCTCAAGTACGCTATAGAATATGTGTGTCAAGATGATATCATCAACATTGAACGCGCTAGTTTGTACCAGTCCTGTGGGGATATTCTGAATAGACCAGGCTAAGATTTCTGTAGGACTTGCGGTTTCAAATTCCTGATTTAGTGATGCTAGGTCAAACGCGGTAGAAGCTGTCATGATGTTTCTCTAAAACAAAGATTTTTTACGTTTATCAAATTTAATATTATCGCATCAAGGCACATATCCCGCCTGATAATAGAGGACATGGATTAGGAAGAATATTTACTGTTCCCTATTCCCTGTTCCCTGTTCCCTAATTATGTAGTATTTTAATTGCAAGTCTGTTTAAGGATTCATCCCATGCAACAGTTACTCAAGCAATTATTTAGTAACTCAAAATACATTACTCGCCTCATTTTACCTGTATTGGTGATGATGATGGCGACTTCACTGTTTACTTTACCCGCTTCTGCCACTGGTGTATACCAAATACCCAGTCTGACAGCGGATACTTGGATTTTAGATCAAGGTGATGTGATTAGCCGATTAAATGAAGGTCAGATTAGTAAGGCTTTTAAAGATTTGGCGCAGGAAACTGGTAATGAAGCCAGAATTGTGACTATTCGCCGCCTCGACTATGGGGAAACACCAGAAAGTTTTGCAAAAAGCCTATTTAGTAAATGGTTTCCCACAGCAGCAGAGCAAGCAAATCAAGTATTATTACTGGTTGATACTGTTACTAATGGAACTACTTTAATTAGTGGAGATCAGGTTAAGTCTGTATTAACTGATGCGATCGCTCAAAGTGTGGCTGAAGAAACATTAGGTACAGCATTACGTGGAGGCAATAAATATAACCAAGGATTCTTGGATGTGAGCGATCGCTTGGTTGCTGTTTTGTCTGGTAAACCAGATCCAGGTCCACCAGCGGTAATAGATACGGTTAAGGTAGAAGGAACATTTACCAAAGCAGAAGAAACAGATCAAGGTAATGCTACGGCTTGGGTTGTTGGGCTGTTAATTGCTGCCACTGTGATTCCCATGGCTACATATTACATTTATTTAGTTTTTCAGCAACCACCCTCTAAGGAATCTGAGGAATAGAAGATTGGGGATTTGGGAATAGGGTATTCCGAGCCGAAATAATGTTAAACGGTTACAGCTTTATGTGAATTTTTTAATTTATCCAGTATTTCTCAATTAATAGAAATTCATGTCAGCGCGACGCAATGTTGATAGAGCATAGGGTGCGTTACGGCTATGCCTAAAACACCCTACAAATAATAATTAAACGCGGATGAACGCGGATGAACGCGGATAAAAATATGCGCTTCTCTATTCTTTGTTGGATTTATTATCTATAAATTCTTGAATTTGGTTGATAAATTCAACTAATTCTGTTAATAAATTAGATGCACCTTGAAGATCGTGTTTTTGATTTAGTTGTTCTAGTTTCTCTACTGTTTGCATAATGATTGTAGCCCCAATATTACCACTAGAACCTTTGATAGAATGAGCTTCCAAGGCAATTTTCTGATAGTCGTTAGCAGCAATTGCGGCTCTAATTGCTTCTAGATGAGATCGACTATTTTCTATAAACATTTCTAATAGTTCAAATTCAAATTCTGTATTATTATCTGAAAGGTGATGTAGGTAATCCCAATCTATTGAAATTTCAAGGTTACTGCTATCTGTTGTAGAAGCTATTTTCTCAGGTATAATTATTTCCTGTGTTTTAAGTATGTTCTGACTCCAAAGTTCTAACATGGCAGCTAATTTATCTTTAGCTACTGGTTTACTTAAATAGTCATCCATACCTGCATCTAAACAAATTTGTTGGTCTTCTTTCATAGCATTAGCAGTAATAGCAATTACGACAGGTTGCTGATGTTTAGCAAATGAAGTTAGAGGAAGACGACGAATTTCTTTAGTAGTTTCTAAACCATCAAGAACTGGCATTTGGCAATCCATAAAAATCAAGTCGTAGGGAATTTTATCTAATAATTCTAATACTTCTTGACCATTAGCTACTACATCAGCTTGATATCCTAGATTTTGAAGTTGTTTGAGAAAGACTTTTTGGTTAACTAAATTATCTTCTGCTAATAGCAATTTTAATTTTGATTTATTATTGCTAGTGATTACTGGCTGTTCATTGAGAGAACTTCGAGAATTATTTATTTTTGATTGATTATCTAAGATATTGATCATGGCATCAAACAATCTAGAAGGCTTGACAGGCTTAACTAAATAACTAGCAAATCCTATATCTAATGCTCTTTTTACTTCATCTCTTTGATTAGTAGAAGTCAGCATAATTAAAGGGACATTAGCAATAGTTGGATTTCCTTTAATTTGTTTTCCTAAAGTCATGCCATCTACATCAGGCATTTGCATATCAATTATGGCAATATCATAGGGTTTCTGTTGTGCTGCGGCTGTTTGTAAAGCTGCGAGTCCTTTAATTGCAGAATCAGCTTCATCTACCTGCATTCCCCAACGGGTAGCTTGATGATGGAGAATTTTTCGATTGGTAGCATTATCATCTATTACTAATAACCGTCGCTGACTAAGAAGATGATAATCTTGATTTTGGGAAACAGATTCAGACTGTTTAATAAAAGGTAGTTCAAACCAAAATTTAGATCCTTTACCAATTTCACTTTCAATGGCAATTTTGCCGCCCATTAAAGTTACTAATTGTTGGCAAATGGCTAATCCTAAACCTGTGCCACCATATTTGCGAGTAATGGAAGCATCAACTTGAGTGAATGGTTGAAAAAGTTTATTTTTATCTTCAGCATTAATGCCAATTCCCGTATCTATAATAGCAAATTTGATAGTAGCTGTATGATGGTTTTCTGAGATTAATTTTATATTGATAATTACTTCTCCTTCACTGGTAAACTTAATAGCATTGCCCATCAAATTCATGATGATTTGTCGAAGACGACTAACATCCCCTTGGATGTGAATGGGGATATTAGCAGGAATGAAAGCAGCTATTTCTAATCCTTTGTGATGAGCTTGAGGTGCTAACAGTTCTATAACTTCTTGAATGCAGGTGGATAAGTTAAAATTAAGTGTTTCTAGGATCATTTCCCCAGCTTCGAGTTTGGATAAATCCAAAATCTCGTTAATCAGGGATAAGAGAGCATCACCACTACTCCGAACTGTTTCCAGAAAATCTTGTTGCTCTGGGTTAAGGGGAGTTTCTAATAGTAAGCCAGTCATTCCCAAAACAGCGTTCATGGGGGTACGGATTTCATGACTCATATTAGCTAAAAAACTACTTTTAGCTTGTGAAGCTAATTCGGCTTCCTGTCGAGCTATTTCTAGTTCTTGACGCTGAATAATTTCTGCTTCGAGTAGTTTGGCTTGGGTTAAGGCTATGCCTATTTGATCCGCAAGCGATCGCAATAATTCTGTTTCCCAACTATTCCAGTTACGAGGTTGATTGCATTGGTGAGCAACCAACAGTCCCCAAAATTCATCTTTAAGAAAAATAGGAATAACCAGGTTGGCTTTGATTTGAAACCTTTGTAGTAGTTCTAGATAACAAGGATCGATTTTAGCTTTGTCTACATCATTAATTTTCCCAATCCATCCTTGACGATATTTTTGAGCATGATCTTTTGCAAAACAAGTATCAATAATATTTTCTCCCATCACCACAGGGATACCGGGAATCAAGGCTTCTTTTAGTGCTGTTAAAGAGCCATCGGCTTCAAACTCTAGGATCAGTACACGATCAGCTTGGATCAGTTTTTGGACTTCGGTAACGCTGGTGCTGAGGATCTCGTCAATTTGTAGAGAATCACGGATTTTGAGGGTGACATCGGCTAATAATTGCGATCGCAAATTTTCCAGATTTAGTTCTTCTTCTGCTTGCTTCCGCTTCATAAACTGACCAATTTGGTTGCCAATAGACATCATACCCTTCAGCAAATCTGCATTTTTTGGCTGCATCTTTTTACTAAAGAAAACCATGACACCAATGTTTGTATTGCCACCACGAATTGGAAAACCAAAAGCTGTTTGTAATCCTATATGAGCAGCAATATCTAGGCGCGAGAAATTTTGATCATTGCAAACATCAGTTAACCATATAGGTGCAAAGTGCGACCAAATTTTCCCAGGGATGCCAATTCCTGGAGCAAAAATAGTTTGTCTGGTAATTTCTTCAAACTGCTTAAATTCTGAACCTGATTCATACCAAATATCTAGACAACGCAGAATATTTTCTGACTTATCCATAATCCAAATTTCGCCCCAATCCCATGCCAATATTTGGCACATTCCTTTTAATATCCGATGACTGCCATTTTGAATATTTATAGCTCCTGCTAAGGCACTAGTTACAACATATTGAAGACTGAGATATTGTTCAGCTTCTTTGCGTTTGCTGATATCACGAGAAACACAAATTATACCCCCAGATTTTAGCAATGTTAAAGAAAATTCTTGGGTGAATTTAGTACCATTTTTTCTGTTAGCTATTCTTTCTCCTTGGAAATAACCATTGTCTCTTAATAGGGGCAGAATATCATTATTAAACCAGATACTCTCTTCTTGCCCTATCAAAGTTTTCCATGTTCTTTCCAGAAGTTCAGAGGCATCACTATATCCAAATTCCTGGACATAAGAACTATTTACATAAATATATTTACCATTAGCATCAAGAATACCAATGCCATCAGTTGCTGATTCTATAGCTATTAGTTGTTGTTGCTGAGAATCTTCTAGCTGTCTGCGTTCAGTAATATCTAATCCTGTACAAACAATATATTCTATTTGATTTTGATTATCAAGCAGCGTCGTATTTGACCAAACAATGAGTCGCTGTGTTCCATCTCTTGTTACCCAGGAATTTTCGTATTCTTTGGTTTTTTTATCTAATTTTATTTGTTCAAAAATAGCTTGAATGGATGGTTTATCTTTCTGTGCTAAAAATAGATTCCAAAAACATCTTCCTAAGACTTCATCACCTGTATAACCAGTAGTTTGTTCACAAGATCGATTAAAACGAACAATTTGCCCTTGTGGATCGAGAACCATCACTAAAACGCTGGCTGTATCCAGGACACTAGAAATAAAATTACGTTCTGTTTTCAGAGATTGCTCTACCCCTTTGCGGGAGGTAATTTCTTGATATATCAGGTAATAAATTCTGAGGATAATAATTAAACAAACACTGATACTTATCACCAATATGATGATCATATTGTGGATATTATTGCTTGTTTTTTTAGTTTGTTCCTGAATAAATGCTTGATTAGTTTGCTCAAATTTATATGCTTTTTCATATACAGATTTATTACTATTCTTTTTTAGATTAGTCAGGAAAATTTTCTGCGCTATTTCTGGTTTATTTTGTTGACGTAAATTAATATTTTCTTGAATTTTAGATATTTTTTCTCTTATGTCTGATTCTAAGCTAACAATTTGTTTTTGTACTTCGGTATCAGTCGAGCTTAACCTTTTGATATTTTGAATTTCTTGATTAATTTTACTAATTGATTGCCGATAATTATCTAAATCAACTGGATCACCAGTCAACATATAAATCATCTGTTCATTTTCAGCTTGCTTAACATTAAAAATTAACTTAGATTGAGAAATGATCTTTTCCGATCTTTGTTTTCGCTGATTAGCGGTATTAATCAATTCTTTGGCATTTTGATAAGAAAATATAGTCATCATTAAGATAAGTAATGATGCTAAACCAAACCAGCCAGCAATTTTGATAAAAAATTGTTTGTTAGCCTTTGTTGCTCGAAGACGTTCATGGTTAAACAGCACTAACATATCCAAATTGCGCCGCAGTTCCAACTGCTTCATAACTTGGCGGCCTAAGATTTTCAACGCATCTAGTTGTTCTGGTGTGAGTTCTCTAGGAATATCATCAATTACACACAATGTACCTAAGCCATTACCTTCAGCATCAATTAGAGGTACACCGGCATAAAATCGAATATTGGGCGCAGATGTTACTAAGGGGTTGGTAGCAAATCTGTCGTCAAGACTGGCATCAGGAACAATCAAAACATCTTTTTGACAAATCGCATGAGTACAAAAGGCAATATCACGAGGTGTTTCTAATGCTTCTAAACCGACTTTAGACTTAAACCATTGACGGTTTGTGTCAATTAAACTTACTAAGGCTATGGGAGTTCCACAAATATAGGCAGCTAACCGGGTTAAGTCATCAAAAGCAGTTTCTGGTGCAGTATCAAGAATCTTGTACTGTAAAAGTGCCTCTATTCTGGCGGCTTCATGATCAGGTGATAATTTTTTCATATTATAATTTTATTACTTAATTAAACCTGTGTTCTAGTTTTAGTATTTTTTCGTAAAAAAGATATAGAAATGTATTATTTCTTCTCTCTTGGGTATAAGTGATTGGGAATTAATGATCAACTCCCAATCACCACTACTCTATTGACGAACTTCCAACCAGAAAAATATCCCTATCTTAAAATATAAATGTAGGGGTAAAGCAAAAGCTCATTGGTGTCAACTTAGGCTACAGATGGCTTATTTGTTAGCTTCCACACCCGCCCAGAAATGATAGCGTAGCGTGGCGTAAGCCATATTTCCGGGCTAATAACGAAAGTAAACTAAAGTTTACTCAAAAATTTATGGGTTATTTAGTCATCTTTAGATGACTTTCGCTATTAGACTGGGAATTCATTCCCAGGGGGTCCATGGATTTTACGTTAAGTTGACACCTATGAAGCTCTTGCTTTACCCCTACCTGCTGGCTACACAACTGAGCAATTAGATGATGGTAGTTTCTTTAATCTTGAATATACTCTTTGCCTGATACTAAAGCCATTTCAGCGCGGACAAATTCTCTACCTAAATAAGCTGCATGATCTAATAAAGTCACAAGACAATTAGGAGTTTCTTCAAAAATCTTGATACAGAGTTCCTTCGCTGTGCGTCCGCTAAATACGGTTGTGTGGGTTCTTTCCACTTTACCGCGCACAGGAATCACCTGACCTGTTTCAGGATCTACGGCTAAACCACGTTCATTAATCACATTAGTGAAATGTTTTGCATAAATTAATCTTTCATTTTGGTCTATGTAGATAATAAAATAGCCGTTGGGGTCAAGATCAATATAACGCTGAGAAAGTTTATTATCAATTGCTGTCAAATCTTCGATTAGTAAATCCATACGTATTGTCAAAAGTAAATTTATAGAAACAGTATTTTTAGATTACCTCAAGATGCAATATTCAGATCCCCGACTTCTCAAAGGAGTTGGGGATCTAATTTCCTATTTAAAAGGTAACTCTGCATTAACAGCATCTATTTCTTGTTGTTCCATCTGATTGACTTCCCTAACCCAAGGCAAAATAATTTGTCCTAAGCGGTTGTTATAAAAGCGATGAAGGCTGTAATTAGGGGTAGCAGGGAAACCCCGGCGTTTTTTATGTTTACCACCTGCTCCTGGGTCAAAATTCTGGATACCATGAGCGATCGCCCATTCAATTGGTGCATAATAACAAGCATCAAAATGTAAGCAATCTATTTCTTGAAAACTCCCCCAATAACGTCCATATAGTTTGTCTTCTTTAAATAAACAAAAAGACATTCCCACTGGTTGACGCGGATCTTCCTGATTATAAGCAGCAAAAAATACAACCCGATGCCGATAATTATGTTGTAACTGTTCAAAAAACTTCTTTGTTAAATACTTACTCCCCCACCAGCCAAACTTATCGCAGGTGTCAGCATAAAAATCATACATTAACGGAAACATAGAGTGAGGAATTTCTTCACCAGTTAGTGCTTGCAGTCTTAAACCTGCCTTTTCTACAGCTTTACGTTCCCGTTTAATATTCCGTCTTTGATTGGCATTAAATCCAGTTAGGTAATCATCAAAAGTTTGAAAATTTGCATTTTCCCAAACATAATTATGATGTAGCCAAGTTGTAAACCCCTGTCGTTCTAGAATCGGTCGCCATTGCGGATCAACATAGAGAAAATGACAGCCAGAAATGCGATGTTTCACACAAAAACTATCAATTTCATGGAGGATTAAAGCTGTAATTTCTTCCTCATCTTCTTCCGGAGCAATTAAAAAGCGATAGCCTTCAGCCGGGGTAAATGGGGTCATTCCCAGTAATTTTGGATAATACTCTATTCCCAAACGAGAGGCTAATTCTGCCCACTGTTGATCAAAGACAAATTCCCCTTGGCTATGTCCTTTTAAATATAAAGGAGCAGCCGCAATTAAAGTTCTATCTCGCCACACAATCAAGTGATTTGGCAACCAACCAGTATTAGCTGTAACACTGTGGGATGTTTCCAAATTGTGCAACCAATCCCACTCTAAAAAAGGAGTTTTTAACGGCATTGCTAAAGCATCCCAAGCCGATTGAGGAACATCGGCGATTGTGTGCGTCCAAACAAAAGAATATTGGGGTTTGTGTTCTTTGATCATTGTGTATTTGTCCAACAATTTTTAGTTTACTTCTGACTTATTGTGGGGCGTACTGACTTATTCTGGGGCGCAGGCCCTGCGCCCCTACTTAATTATCCTATAGTGTAAAAATACTTCTTGCTCAACGGTGGATACTTCTAATAATTGTAACTTAGGAGCAAGATCGGATAAAAATCCTGTTCCCTCCACAGGAGAAGGCGCGGTGTTACCACCTAAAATCAGTGGACAAATAGTCAGCCAGATTTCATCAATTAAATCAGATTCCAGGAAAGATGCCACTAATTCTCCTCCTCCCAAAATAGCCAAACGGGTAATTTGTAAACTTGCTAAATATTTTAAAGCAGCCAAAATGTCAACTTCTTTTTCAGGAGTTTCAAATACTAAAACTTGCTCAAATTCTGATCTTCCTTGCCAAAAATAAGCTCCCAGAGATGTTGTGAGTAACCACCTTTTCACTGGTTGTTGAAAAAATTTAATGTCCGGATTCAGGTTGCCTGAACGGGAAATCACTATATGAACTGGCTGGGGGTGCTGATTTGCTATTTTTCTTTGTTGCAAGAGTATTGTCTTTGATATGGTCATTGTTGTACCGTAGGCACGAAGAGTACCAGCACCAAATAAAACGGCATCAGATGCAGCAATTTGTTTCTCTAGGTGTATTTTATCAGCCACTGAGCCAAATCGAGCGGGCGATCGCCTAAAATCTGCTATTTTGCCATCAACACTCATGGCTAAAACTACTGTGGTATGAGGACGATGTTGTGTCATTGGGTTGCTTTGATATTTTTTGTTAGGGTATAGATTTTTGAAAAATCTATAGCTATAAAATCATGTTGGGGAATTTTACACCATGAATATTAATATGCAACAGCAGTCACCATTTAACCTCCATTTTATGAATTTTTGGATATCATGTTTACTTTTATGCCAGATTAATAACTCCATAAGCTAATCATTAGCGGAAGGCTTTTTAAATTTTTAATTCTTACCTGTTATCTCTTTTCTCACTGAGAACATTATATTAATAGTCAACTTATCATCAACTAATAAAATGTCTCCTTTAGCTAATGAAATTTCATATCTTTGTTATTGTAGTTTAAAGATGCGAAGTGAGACAAATAATGGCTAAATCTCGTCAATCGTCATTTCGGCAAATTTTAGTAACAAGAATACTGCTAGTATTTGTCCCAGTTTTATTGGTAGGAGAAATAGTCGCGCTGAATAAAGCTCGTTCTAGTTTGTTAAATACGGCTCGACAAAATTTAACAGAAAGTGCAGTTAACAAAGGAGAAAAAATTAGTGATGATATTGCAGCTTTACGCTCTAATTTAATTACAGCTAGTCAAACAAAAGTAATTCAGTCTGGTTCACCTATCCAAATTGAACAATTTCTTAAACAGCTAAAAAAACAATTACCAACCCAAATTGATTGTCTACAATTTACCAAAATTAAAAAAGGTGAAATAATTGCCAGTAGTTGCGGTGTTCAGGAAATTACTCCATCAGACTTATCTCCTGACAATGATGATGTTGATATTCAATTTATATTACCATCTCAATCTGGAAAAACCGGTAAAAGAGACAAACAAAATCAACTCCAGTTATTTTTATCAATTCCTGTTTCTAATCAACGTGGTAATTTAGCTTACCGATTAAGTATTAAAACCACATTGTATCAACAAAATCCCAATCATCCAGGCTCATTAACGGGTTTTTTAGTAGTCATTGCTGAAGATGGTAGAGTTTTAGCTCATCCATTACCAGAAAGAATTGGGACTAATATTAAAAATTATTCTGATGTCAAAAGAATACAAGCCATAGTAAAAGATGCTCTGGGTGGAAGTAATAATTCCAGCAATTTATCCTTTATAGAAGGACAAGAATTAGTTACAGGTTTTACAGCTATTACTAAACCTATTACCACAAAACCATCACAAAGATGGATTGTCCTAGCAGTCACAACTGTAGAAAATGCCCTATTTGGTTTAGAAGAAATTAAACTAATTCTGATTGTTTTAACAGTTGGTTTAATTGGTGCTAGTTTATTAGCCTCATTTTATTTAGTTCCTTACTTAGCTGGTCCTGTGGAAGAACTCCGCGATTATGCTGTTAATCTTCATAGTCACCACGCAGCACAACCCATTCCCCGCAATTTCAAAATTCGGGAATTTAACCAACTAGCACAAGCATTAGATCAAATGGTAGAAAGACTAAAAGATTGGGCTGAAGAATTAGAAATTGCTTGGAAAGAAGCTAAATCAGCCAACCAGATGAAAAGTCAATTTTTAGCCACAACTTCCCATGAATTAAGAAACCCATTGAATATCATTATTAACTGTGTACGTTTGGTGCGTGATGATTTATGTGATAATAGAGAAGAAGAATTAGAATTTCTGAAAAAAGCCGATGATACAGCAATTCACTTATTAGGAATTATTAATGATTTACTAGATATTTCTAAAATAGAAGCTGGTAAACTTTCTGTAACTACAGTACCGCTAGATTTACGTCAATTATTATTAGAGGTAATTAATTTACAATCGGTTAATGTCCAATATAAAGGACTGCAATTAATTTGTGATATAGGTGATAAACCTATTCCTATAAAATCTGATTCTCTTAAACTCAAACAAGTTCTAATTAATATTATTAGTAATGCTACTAAATTTACTGATGAAGGTAGTATTCGAATTACTACAGATATTAACTTAAATAATCATCAGTCTTACGTTTTAATTTCTGTTAAGGATACAGGAATTGGTATTGATCCTGGAGAGCAAAATAAACTATTTCGTCCCTTTGTCATGGTTGATGGTACAACTACCCGCAAGTTTGAAGGAACGGGATTGGGTTTAGCAATTTCTCGGAATTTAATTGAACTCATGGGTGGTAAAATCACCTTAGAGAGTTTAGGTTTAAATCAAGGAACAACCGTAATTATCAAATTACCTTTGATTGATATGGCTTTATTGCCTAATCCAGAAAAAAAAGATGTTGTTAGTAATGGAGTTAGAAGTCAATCTTTGCGGTAAATATTTGTAGGGTGCGTTAGGTATAGCCGTAACGCACCTTAAACTTGATAGACGGTGCGTTACGTTGACACTAACGCACCCTACAGACTTTTAAACTTTAAATTTTCTAAATTGGAGAATGTAAAAATGAAGCGGGTTTTTTCAGGTGTTTTTTTCGTGATAACTTTATTACTAGCTCCTGGTTGTTCATCAAATCCTAAATCTACTGAAGCACAAGTTTCACCTAGTATGATGATGAATCATGATGAAAATTCCATGAATGGACATGAGGGACATTCTATGGAACAGATGAATCATGGGAATAATTCACAAATGACTACCAAGGTTAAATTAACTGCTCCGAAAAGTTTAGCTGCAAATCAACCGATTAACTTAGTTATTAATATTCAGGATGCTACTGGAAAATCTGTCAATAAATTTGACATTTTCCAGGAAAAAATCATGCACTTAATTGTTGTTGATGATGATTTACGATCTTTCGCTCATATACATCCAGAATACAAAGAAAATGGCCGCTTTGAAGTAACTGCAAATTTTCCAGAATCAGGTAATTATACGCTTTTCACTGATTATAAACCCGCTGGAGATAAGGAAATTGTTTCATTAATGAATATTACAATTCCTGGTTCAGTTCCCTTACCAAAAAGTCTGGAAAAGTTTACTAAAACTAAAACTATCTCAGATACCAAAGTCAATCTGAATATTTCTGAAAAAAATATTAAAGCTGGTCAAGAAGTAACTTTAAGTTTTGATTTAAAAGACAATAAAAATCAACCAATTAAAGATTTACAATCCTATTTGGGAGAAAAAGGACATTTAGTAATTATCAAAAGCTCTTCTCCCCTGACAACATCTGATTATATCCATGCTCATGCACTCAAAAATACAACAGATGGAAAAATCGAATTTCATACAAAATTCCCTAAATCAGGAACATATAAAATGTGGATGCAATTTAACCGCAATGGACAAATTAAAACCGCAGATTTTTGGATAAATGTAGAATAAAAAATATTTTGTTTTACTTCATGAAAAATCGTAGGTTGGGTTAAGCGACAGCGCAACCCAACAGCAACTTTATTGATTTGTGACAATGTTGGGTAACATGAGCGTCAACCCAACCTACAAAAATTAAATTAATATACTCTTCCATAAGGAGCGATAGAACCATTATTGTTTAACTTTTATCCACTTGTGCTAAAAAATCCCTTGGTGATAAAATAGGAATGTTTTGATAGCATTTAAGCACCAGTAAATCTTCATCTCCGGTAATAATAATATTGGCATTACCAGTAACAGCAAGTGAGAGAAATTTATCGTCTTTTGGATCTCGACAAACTTGCACATGATTGACAATATCAACTATCTCAGCCAGATTTTTTAGATATAAAATAAACTTTTGCCGCTCTTCCAAACTGACATAATTATTAAATTTTTTCCTAGAGAGAACTATTTCTAATTCTGTAAGTGTGTCCGCAGAAACAAGAATTTGATGGAAATCAAAAGCATAACGAACTGCTTGAGAAGTAATAGATTTGGGAGTTAGTAACCGACTCACAAAACAATTAGTGTCAATAACACTTCTTTGCTCAATCATCACTTTCAAGAATTTCTTTGAGTTTTTCTTCTGTCATACCTTTTACTTCGGCATTTTTACCAACTTGATCACAAAATCCCTGAAACTCATTTTTTAGCAATTTAGTTAATCTTTGATACTCTAAGACAGATAGCACTACAACTAAATCTTGTTCCTGACGCTGAATTGTTATTGGTTCTTTTTGAGCTTTATCTAAAAATTCTGTAAAATTTTGTTTTGCTTCTGTGGCAGATAAGTAAATCATAAAACCTCGCGGTATGCGGGAAACTCAGTGGCTTGGCTCCCAAAAGAGGGAAGCGACACGAGTGAATTTATTCACTGTGGTATTTAAATGCTGATTTTTGAATGGATATAATCCCGGGAACCAGCAAACCCGTTC
>JANMEE010000055.1:0-19912 GCA_031376645.1 Dolichospermum sp. OTE_75_concoct_329_sub
TGGTCGGTTTGACCAGTCCTTATTTCTAAGTAAAGTTTGCTGATGCCTCCGGCACGCTGCGCGAACAACCATGTTATTTAAGCTTGTTATCGTAAAGACACTTTCATGAAGGAATGTTTAATCAGTACAGACAGAGCATGGGACTAGCGAATCCCAAGGTGTCATGACTTAAATAACGTTTACCCTTCGACGCGAATGACTACGATTAAGGTGGTTTGGTTCACATCTAATACGTATTACTACGATTTAGAATGATCCCTATTTCCCAATTATCTAATTTTGATCACGAGGGGCGTTAAAGGCTTCCCATGCAGCTTTAGCAGCATTTTGAAGGCGATCGCCTAAATCTGTGACATCTTTAGAAAGTAAGTACCAATTATGATCTAATTCTTCTTGAATTTTTGCCCAAGAATATTCCAAGCTATCGCGTTCAATAAGTTTATCTCTTTCAATAGCTTCCCGTACCTGACGCACAGCATTTAAATAGGTTTCACGGGTAATAGTACCAGCAGTTTCAGCTTCAGCTTGAGCGCGTTTTTTAATTGCTTCCAAGAGGGCTGTAGTTTCCTGCTTAACTACATCTATTTCTTCAATTTCTCTGGTTTGCAGACTAATTTCCACTATCTCTATAGATTCAATATTGTTAGTAGTCATGGTTGAGACATCCTCTTGGTAAAGTTTACTTGTGGATGAATATTGCACCTATAATCATCATAATTTGGTTGTCAGTTAATTGGGCATTTGCCAATATACTTATGACCAAAGATAGATTATTAACGACTAATTTCTCTTACTCCCTACCCAGTGCAAGTTATAATAATTTAATAATAACTAAAAAGGGAAAAATTATGCAGTCCCCTCTCTACCTCTTTACTGTAGAAGAATATCTGGAATTGGAACAATCTAGTGATATTCGTCATGAGTATTTTAGCGGTGAAGTCTTTGCTATGGCTGGAGGTAGTAAAGAACACAATATAATTACCCTAAATATTGCTAGTAGTTTACGTTCTCATTTACGGGGTAGTTCCTGTAATGTCTTCATGTCAGATATGAAAGTGAAGATAAATTTAGCTAATGAAAATAAAACCATATTTTACTATCCTGATGTTATCGTTAGTTGCGATTCTCAGGATCAAGACCGTTATGCTTTAAATTATCCTTGTTTAATTATAGAAGTTTTATCACCAAGCACAGAAACAATAGATAGACGGGAAAAACTTATTAATTACCGAACTCTACCAAGTTTACGAGAATATATATTAATTTCTCAAGATGAAGTTAAAGGAGAAATTTATCGTCAAGATCAACAAGGAAATTGGACAATACAAACTTTGATTAATATCGAAGATAACTTATATTTAGATTCAATTGAGTTGATTCTAAAAATGGCTGATATATATGAAGATGTCATAAATATTTAGTAATGTTACAACAAGCAGAAATTCGTGTTCCCATTGCTATTAGTTTGGGGGCAATAGCTGGGGCTTTAAGTCGTTATTATTTAACGTTGTGGTTTACAAATCGCTTTGGTTTTGGTTTTCCCTATGGAACTTTTTTTATTAATATTAGCGGTTGTTTAGCAATGGGTTTTTTCGCAACTTTGGCTATGGAAAAAACAGCGATGATTTCTCCAGAAATTAAGTTAATTGTCGCTACAGGATTTTTAGGTGCATATACTACTTTTTCTACCTTTGGTTTAGATACAGTTGGCTTATTACAACGTGGTAATTGGTTAGCTGGGACTGGTTATTTTTTTGCTAGTACAATTTTAGGAATTATCAGTGTTCAATTAGGGATGATTATTGCTAGAATTTTTAATTAAAAGTTCCGATTTTGAAATTTGAAAATTAAATCAATACAGAAAATGGTGCAAACACAATCTCTAATTAACGAAAGTTCCATCACAGAAATATTACCTGGAGGTAGTAATCCAGATACTTTTGAATTAGCTCAATCCTGGTATCCAGTTCACTATCTTCAGGATTTAGATAAATCAAAACCCACTCCTTTCACTCTTTTAGGTAAAGATATTGTGATTTGGTGGGATCAAAAAATTGAGTCTTGGCAAGTATTTATAGATCAATGTCCTCACCGTCTTGCACCTCTTTCGGAAGGGAGAATTAATGAAGATGGATTGTTAGAATGTCCTTATCACGGCTGGACATTTGCGGGAGATGGAAGTTGTCAAAAAATTCCCCAACAGGTTGCAGGAGGAAAAGCAAAAACTTCTCCTAGGGCTTGTGTATCATCTTTACCAACAACAGAAAGACAAGGATTATTATTTGTCTATGCTGGTAATCCAGAAAATGCTATAAATACTAAAGTTCCTGTTGTTGAACCCATAGAAGCAGCACCAGAAGGATGGGTAATTATGAACACTTTTCGAGATGTTCCTTATGATGCTTTAACATTATTAGAAAATATCCTTGATCCTAGTCATATTGCCTTTACCCATCATCTGACAGTAGGGAATCGTGCCAATGCTGCACCTTTAGAATTGGAAATAGTTGAATCTGGAAAATATGGTTTTGAAGGTATTTGGAAACAAGGGTTAAAACCGGGACAATCAGGAAAACTTTCCACAACATTTATTGCTCCTGGTTTGATGTGGCATGATATTAATGCTGAAAAAGGGAGAATTTTAACTGTTGTTTATGCTGTCCCCATTCGCAAAGGTGAATGTCGCATCATTGCCCGTTTTCCTTTTAAGTTCAAGTCTAAACTACCAGGGTTTTTTATTAAAATCCGCCCTCGTTGGTATGTCCATATTGGTCAAAATGGCGTTTTAGAAGATGATCAAATTTTTCTCCATTATCAAGAACGTTATTTAGCGGATAAAGGTGGTAGTGCTAATTTCAATAAGGCTTTTTATCTGGCGACAAAAGCAGATACTTTTGTTTCCGCGTTGCGTCAATGGGTAAATCAATATCATGGGGAAACATTTCCAGGAGAATCTTTACCACCACTTTTATTAAATAAAGAAGTGATGCTAGAAAGATATCATTCCCATACAGAAAAATGTGCTAGTTGTCGTCAGGCTTTAAAGAAAATTCAACAGTTAAAATTTTGGTGTGGTGTTCTTACTATTCTCGCTTTAGCTAGTAGTCCTTTTTTGGCTTTTTTGGTGGAGACAAAATCAATTTTATTAGTTATGGTGGAAACATTTGTTCCTCTGTTGTTCGGTGCAGGATGGTGGAAATTAAGTCAGTTGGAAAGGGAGTTTTATGAGGGGAGAATGATCCCCCCTCGTAATTTACCGGAGAAAAAAAGATAAATTGGCGGTGAGAAATCTCATCTTCCTCCTTTGCGCGTAATATCAAGAATAATTGAACGCAGATGAACGCAGATAAACACAGATAAAGATGAACAATCAAAAATCAAAACATGAAACTTTCAAACAACATCCTGTAAATCCTAAAATCCTGGACATCCTGATTCTGACAAATTAAAATATTAGTACACCACAAATAAAATCAAATCCTATCCTGTAAATCCTAAAATCCTGTAAATCCTGATTCAGACAAAAAAATGAAACACCCAAAACTAGAAGAAATTATGCAGGAATTGTGTAATAACTTGCTTGAGACATACCAAGATCAACTAATTGCAGTGATTCTTTTTGGTTCTCAAGCGCGTGGTGATGCTACTCCTGATTCAGATTTTGATGTATTAGTTATACTGAAGGATTTAGTGCAAGCAACCAAAGAAATTGAAAAAATTGGCTTTTTTCTTAGTCCCCTTTGTTTAAAATATAGTGTAGTAATTTCTAACCTGTTTTACTCCCTCAGTCGTTTTGAAAAAGAACAAATAATGCTCATCCAAAATATAAAAAAAGAAGGTATTTATTTTTATGAACAAAGAACAAGAGTTTCTAGTGTAAAAATCTTAAGATAGTCTGCGTGCAGCTAAAATTTTAGCTGGTGAAAATCTAGCTGATTTTGCTGCTTCTCGTGCTTATCATGCAATGTTTTATATAGCTGAAGCATTCCTAGTAAGTGAAAATCTCAGTTTTAGCAAACACTCTGCTGTAATTAGTAAATCTGGCGAACTTTTTGCAAGAACTGGTAAAATTGATCCTAAATTTCACCGTTATCTAATTGATGCAGAACAGATACGTTTAAAGGGAGATTATGATCGTTCTGAACGTTTAACTGCTGAAGATGCAAAACTACTGATTGAAAGAACCGAAGAATTTTTAGAATTAGTAGACTATATATAATCTTTTTAACTCAAATAAATCAATAGTTAAATAAATAATGGTAATCTAACAGTAATATCAAGAATAATTGAACGCAGATAAACACAGATGAACACAGATAAAGATGGACAATCAAAAATCAAAACATGATACTTTCAAACAACATCCTGTAAATCCTAAAATCCTGGTTATCCTGATTCAGACAATCATATATTTATTTCGTAGCAACTATTTTGATTATCAAGCGATCGCTACAGTAAGATCAATTATAATTCTGCACTATTATTACAGGGTTAGTGATGGTGTCATTTCTTCCTTATCATTATCAGATTTTTAGTTGGGTTGCGCTTTTGCTTAACCCAACCTACCATTTTTTAAGTTTACTTTACGCAAAGACACAAAAAACTCTTTGCGCCTCTGCGCGAAACAAAACTTAACTAGATTGAATTGTTATCCCGCAGCATCAGGTAATGGTTTTTTCGGTGTTGCCAGTTGCAAGATGATCTCTAGTAACCAAGGGGCGAGACGTTGGCATAATACGGCTAAGTGAGATTGCCAGCCTACTAAGATTTCTGGTGTATCTCTTTGCAATCCAATCACAAGTGCTTGGGCGACCTGTTCGGGTGTCATGGGAATCACGCCCCGAAATGATTGCAAGTCACGCACCATGTCTGTGTCAGTGAGGGAAGGAAGTAAGGCGATAACACGGACATTGTGTTGGGCAAGTTCTTGACGTAGTGCCTGGGTAAATCCGACAATGGCAAACTTGGTGGCGGAATATGTGGCCATTGTCGGGGCGGCAACTTTCCCCATTAAACTGGAAACATTGACAATGATCCCCCTTTTTTGACTAACCATGCGTTTGGCTATCAAACTGGTGAGGGTATACATTCCCATTAAATTGACGGATAGTTCTTCTTGGAGTTGGGGAAGTTTTGATTGCAGAAATGAGTTTTGGTGTGCGACTCCGGCACAGTTTACCAGTAGATGAATTGGTCCATAACTGCGCCAAAGTTGGGCTACGGCTATGTTGACGTTGATTGATTGAGTTAAGTCTAAAGCCATGATTGTGGTTTCTACGCCTAAAGCTTCGATTTCGGCGGCTACTTCGGCTAACTTTTGGCGATCGCGGGCTATCAATATTAACCTTTTCATGCCCTGTTTGGCTAATTCTAAAGCGATCGCTTTACCGATCCCACGGGAAGCTCCGGTAATGAGTGCAACTTTTCCTTGAATCTTCATCGGTTTTCACCTCTAAATTATTCATTTTTCATCTTCATGCATTGCCTTCTTTGCAATCAACAGCTAAGACGATTAATGAACTGTAAACAAAAATCAAATTTCAATTCAGTGACAAGAATAGCTAACGCCATGCTGCGCTGTAGGAGCTACTTTTTCTGCTCATCTGCAATACCCCTTTATTGCTTGTTGCCAGCAGAAATTCCTCGTTGTCACGATGCAAATAATCAACATAAAAGACTTTTGGCAGGATGGATAAGGCTCATTGATTTTACCTCGCTAATAATCCGAGCGTTTACCTGTGCTGTCGTACCTACACACATTAGCAACTAAATCAAGTTATTGCAATATTTTTTAATCAGGATTCCTGAACAGTCGTTTTCTTAAAGTATATATATGGCAATCTTAGTTTATATAAGTTTTTATTAATACTGAGGAATATATGTGTTGATCCCCTCACAATTCATTATTTTTTGTGACAACAGATACATTTTCAACAGATTCAAGACAATACAGCAAATTGCAGATCAATGATGTACAGAATCTAAATTCAAAGCCAGACACTAAGCCAGTTTTACTCCTAACTCGGTGAATTATGCTGTAATTCCTACTTCAATTGTGCAACGCCAAATATAAAATTGTTTAACAGTATTCAAATAAATAAACTTGGAGAAACTTTAAAATATTCTCCCAAGGCTTTAGCTTGTGTTTTACTAATGGAACGTTTACCGTTGACAACTTCTGACACCACACCGCTAGAACCAATAATACCTACCAAGTCAGCTTGACGAATACCACTAGATTCCATGATGTGTTGCAATATTTCATGAGGTGTAGATTTATCCATTGGATAATTTTCTTCCTCATAATCTTCAATTAGTCTGACAAGCAATTTATCTAAAGCTCGCTCCTCTGGAGTAAGATTTTTTTTAAAAGTTAGATATTCTGCAACTTTTAAAAGACGTTCATACTCAGCTTCAGTTTCAATTACTTGAGGAGCGATTTCTGCTAGTAATTGACTATAATTTCTAGTATCAAAAATAGTCATCATTTTTCCATTTCTCTTTATCGTATTCAGCGTGAGTTAGCAAGTATTTGTAGAAAACCTTTTTTCTTTCATAATGAATCCCGACAATTAAACGATAATCATTACCTTTAATATTGAAAACTGTAAAATTACCAACTGCTTCAGCATCACGGTAAATTTTACGCACATCTTCTAAATTTTGCCATTCTGCTTTTTTAACAGTTAGATACCAACTATCAATTTGTTTTTTGATATCAGGATATTTTGCTGTATCTTCGCGGAGGGTGCGAATAGAAATTAAGTGCATAGATTTTGGGTTTTAATTTATAGATTTTGGATTTCATCTTTTTCGCGTCCCTTATTTTGTGTCTTCATGTGAGTCATAAAATTATTCTCTCATTTTGAGAGTAAAATGTCAAGACTCAATCACGACTTACTAAAAATCTCTCTAAAACCCTCTTTTCTTCGTGTTCTATCCCTACGAGACGCTGCGTGAACACTTATTCTTGTTTTATTATCTCTTGGTAGATACTGGCGTAGTACCATTAGTATATTAGCGATAAATCAAGTTGAGATCGTAAATAGTAGGTTATGATGCACCCTACAGACTACTAATGAATAAATTTTAGTAAATATCAAAATTCAGTTACCTCTTTACAGAATGAATGAAATAACCTTTCAATGGGATTAGCAAAAAAACAAAATTAATCAACAAAAACATGGTATTTCTTTTGAAGAAGCCGAATCAGTATTTTTTGACGATTATGCTACTCAATTTTGGGATGAAGAACACTCTGAAGTGGAAGAACGTTTTTTACTTCTGGGAATGAGTTATAAAATGAGAATATTAATTGTAGTTCATTGTTTTCGAGAAAAAGACTCTATAATTAGAATTATATCTGCTAGAAAAGCTACTAAAAATGAAAGTAAAGAATATAGGAGCTAAACAGATGAAACCAGAATATGATCTCTCAAAAATGAAAAAAAGACCTAATCCTTTTGCTAAACAGTTAAAAAAACAAGTCACTATTCCTTTAGGAATAGATGTGATTAAATATTTTGAAGCTATGGCTCAAGAAACAGGTATGTCTTCCCAAGAATTAATTAGTCTTTACTTACAGGATTGTGTTGCAAATAAGAGAACATTATCTATAAGTTAAGTTAAGCTAATCTATTTTATTTTTAACCCTCTCTGCTAATCACTCTCTTTTTCGGTTCATCAGCTATTAAAATAAACGGTGGACAAAACAATAACATCAATAAATAAGATAGTGGTAAATATGCTGTTGAGAAGATTTTTTGTAAATTAGAAGCGAGAATATAAGTCATGAATTTACGGATGTTTTGATATACCGCCCTTCCCTGTTCAATGGCAGAAACGATAGTGGCAAAATTATCATCTATCAGCACAATATCCGCAGCTTCACGGGCAACATCTGTACCGCTAATTCCCATCGCAATGCCAATATTTGCAGCCCGTAAAGCGGGGGCATCGTTGACACCATCACCAGTCACAGCAACGATATGACCAAGGTGTTTATATGCTTCAACTAATCTAAGTTTCTGTTCTGGGATGACTCTGGCAAATACCAATCCGGTTTTGTGCTTGTGGAGAATTTGCCGTAATTGAGTATCAGAAAGATGTCCTAATTGTTCCCCAGTTCTGAAGGGTGGAGTGGATTTTATGGAGTGATAGATGTTAATCTAATACGAATTATGAATCTAATAAATCTAATAGGCTTGGGTGTCCTGGAGTCACATAAGATTTAGATATTTTCGATTTATCAAGGTCGCATTCAGAAGGTTTCCCTTTCTGTTTCCCGTGTCTAAGTCTAAGAGGTCTTGCTATTAACCAAGTTTGTCTTTTTTCTAATAGCCCTGTAAACCAAAACCATGAAAGCATTTTGCTAGTATAGTCTTCTATTGATTCTGGCTTGATACTACCTTGCTCAGAATATATCTTTCGCAATAATTTTTTGAAATCATCCTCCCATATATATTGATCTGGCATAAGATTTTCATAAATTTCTCGAATAACAATGTGATCCTCTATTTGGTCAGCTAAATGTTCAGCGAGTTCATGATCCTGTAAATTAATTAAATTATTTGGAGCAATTATTTTCTTGCTTTTTATATCTTTTTCTACTTGAAAGAAATTTTGTAAATCCTGAATAGCATTGTCAATTGTACTTTTCTTATATTTAGTTATTTCCACCAGTTCTGATGAAGTTGTAGTAGGGTTAATTAGCCTAAAAATTTTCAGTAAGGTTGAAATTTTTGTTCTAGGTCTATAAGTTATAGTAATTTTAGGCAAAGTTCGATCTATGATAAAGTCCCGAAAAATATCCCAATATATTTTATAGTTTTTTCCAGTTTCAATTATTAGTTTTGCTTTTATAAGACTATTAATTACATCGGAATTAAATTTCTGACATACTTCAATTTTAGGAACTGGGGATTGTTTAGCAATATATTCTAAGCAATTAGAATGCCCTGGACTACTATTTATGTATCTTTGAATGTCAGAATCAAATATTTTTTGGATATCAAATTTAGTAATTAATTTTTTATTTCCTGAAGATATTTGCCTTTGATCAATCTTTTGATTATAAATATCACCACATAATTTCTTGAGCAACCAAGGTAAATTCTGACAATTTTCAGATAACCATTTTTCTATTTTTGGATCTAAGCTTTTACCATTTTGGTTTAGATATTCTGAAAACCTATAAAGTAGTTTCAGGGAATCTTGATATGAGAAATTATCGAATTCAATATCTTTTCTAATTTTTACTAATTCTTGCCAGTCGTGATATCTAGGATCTTCCATTGAAATATTAATATCCGTTCTCCAGCAAAATCCTAAAATTATATTTTCTTTTAAGCTATCAATATCATAGGCCAATCTCTTAAAAACATTAAATAGAGATGATAAATTTTCTTTAATTATAATTTCTTCAAATTGATCAAAAAATATAACTAAGACTCTATTATTATTTTTGAGCTTATCAAGAGCTAATTGAATTGATTCAGTACAAAAGAAGGGAGGTTCAAGGATAGTAGATATTTTATGATTTGGTAGGTCAATAAATTTATCATTAATAGCCGTCTGTAATGCTTTGGTAAGAACTTTGGGAATAAAAAGCGTTGACTGGGAAGGATCAACACTGGTCACATCAACATGATATATGTAGAAACTATTTTGATATTCTTGGATAGATAAACAGTCTGACGCTAATTTCAGCACTAAAGATGATTTGCCAATACCTGTTATTCCAGAAAAACAAACAACTCTAAGTTTTGTTTTTTTATCTCTGACTTTTTTGATGAAATCCCAAAACTTATCCTGAGTGTTATTCATTCCAAAGAAATCATCTGGACGACAAGGACGATGGTAGTCATCAAAACTATCTGCTTCATTAATTGCTGAAATTGTTATGTCAGTATTGTCTATAGATGTTTTATCTTGTAATATATTTTTTCTGTCATCAACAACAGCAATATCAAGATTACCCCAATAAAGATCGTGCTGTGAAAAATATTGTTTCCATTCATCTATAGACAAATAATAATTTGTCATTGAGAAAATAATAGCTTTATCAACATTACCATTTATACCAATTTCATCTGCAATCAAAAAAAAATCTCTCTTGTGATTTAATAATAACGTCAGTTTATCAATTTTGTATGTATTTATATTTAATTTTGCAAAATCAGGTAAATGAAAACTGTTAATTTTAATAAATAATTCTGCTAGTCTCTCAGGACCAAAAAACTCTAAATGATATTTTTTTATTTTCGGGTCTTTTTTTTTATGTTTTTCTATAACAGCTTTTGCTTTGGGGGTAAGTTCCGAAGTTGAGATTAAATAAGCATATTCCACTTCTTCATCTTCTGCTTGTCCCATTAGTTGATGTATTATACGAGGAGAAATGTTGTCTTCTTGAAATTTACACTCTACCAATCCTCTTTTTCCGCTCATTAATTCCTTAATATATATATCAGTTTGCATACCTTCAAATTCAATATTGGTGATTACTTCCCAATGAAATTCACTGAATAAACTTGCTGTAATCTTTTCCCAAAACTTACCTATCCTATCATTATTCCATTGTTTAGGAACTACTACTTTTAATTTTGGCTTAATATTTAGCATTGTATTCATTGTTAAGATGTTTATCTCCACTTATTTGATATTTTAGTACAAAAATACTGAAAATACAAGAAATTAACACAAAAAACTTTGTGTTTTTAGGTATTCTGTAATTTACGATTTTCCGGTAATTCTATCTTTACTCTCGCACCTTCAAAATAGATCATCAAATCAATATTCAAAACATCACATTTTAAACCAAAATCCTGAAAATCCTTAAATCCTGAACATCCTGATTCTGACAATAAAAATTTTGATTCAGGTTAAAATGATTGAAGTATCACCCAGATTGATTTCTGAAACGACAATACAAAAATCTAATTTCTCAGCAAAGCTATAAAACCTGCTTGTTCAAAATGTTTATCATAAGCAAGAGCCTCTATAATATTTTGTATCTCCATAATTTTAAATGACGCACAATCTGTATGACTCCAACCTTGATCTAGACGTTGGTTATATAGTTCGAGTGCGCTGATAACTAATTCGCTCGTTTGGGGAAAAATCTCAATATTAGGATTGCTAAAAGATTGATTAATTAAACTCACTGCTGTTCTTTTAAAAAAAGTTCCTTGTTTAGAAAAAGCATTCAATAATTCAGTGAATACCATTTCACTTGTAACTATGCGTAAATTAGACGATAAAGATGCAGTCACACCTCTAGCTTTAAGATGCAATTCATCATTAGGATTTAGTAGAGCAATCCAATAACCTGTGTCAGCAAATACTTTCTTCATTCTTCAATTTTTGGTGAACCATATAAATAGTGATCTACATTTTTTGACAGATCTGATGGTAGCTTTTCCCATTCTGATTGAGGAATTTGGCTATGAATATCATCAATGAAATTTAGCAAAGATGTGGATGGTAAACTATCGGTAAAATCGGCAGTTTGACTTTCAGGAATTCTTTGTTTAAACCTGTTTTTAATGAACAGTAAAAAATTTAATACTTCTTCAATTAAAAAATCTGGTGCTTGAGAAATTTCTTTAATTAGTTCTTGTTTCGCTCTCATGAGTTTACCTCGTTTATTTCGTGACTTCAAGAGAATTACTTTTGGGATGGAAAATTGAATAGTATCAACTAAGACGCTGGCTAAATCACGGTTTGCTAGACGTGCAAAGTGTTCAGCTTTTTAGTAAACGTCATCTGGTAGAGTAATTGTGATTGGGTTACTCATATTTTTAGATAGTTTTCTTTGATATTTTAATTATAAGGGTAATAAGTTCCAAATAAACAGGATGAAACAATGTCTGAATATTTTGAGAAAATTCAAAGCTTGGAAATTCAAGATTGGAATCAGGAGTAAATATCCATATCTCCTTCTTGGTTCCAGGATTAGAGTATTCATTTTTTTCTAGTTCTTGGTTCAATGACATTACGACTTACGCCAAAATATTTAGCTGCTTTTGACATATCAAGTGTTAATAAACTAATATCCCCTAAATCTTTAACACATTTGCTTTGAGAAAGTTCTATACCTAAACTATTAATAATTTCCCCTGCGACTGCTTGCGCTAAAAGTGGAGGAACAGAATTACCAATTTGTCGAAAACCATGCCATTTTGTGGGATGAAATCGAAACCAGTCAGGATAGGAATGTAATCGTGCAGCTTCCCTCACAGTAATACATCTAGGAATAAAAGGATGTATGGGACGAGGAGAAGTAAATGCACCTTTATTACTAGCTGTTCCGGCTCTTAATGTATTACATAAACCATCAGGATCAAGTTTATGAAAACGACTGATTGTTTCTATTTTACCATGGGGTGTAGAAGCAAATCTTTCCATAGATTCGGGACTATGGTTTGTTCTTAAACTTGATGTTAGTAAAGTATGATTGTATTGACGTTCATAGGAATAATTATTTTTTGCAGTTGTCAGATTACGCAGTTTTTTAGCATAATTACTAGGGTCACCAAACTTTGCAAATACCCAATCTTGTTGAGATAATTCGGGATAATTTTCGATTTCTGGTAAATCTTGTAATGCTTCCCAAACTGTGGGAGATTTTTGATTAGAGAATGTAATCTTTTCTGGATAATTGGGTAATTCTAAATCTTGACGACAACCCAGTAAAAATAATCTTTCTCGATTTTGGGGAACTCCATAATTAGCCGCATTTAAAACTTGATAATTGTGATTGATTTTGTAGCCATTATTTTCAAATTTATTAATTATTTCCCCAATAAATTCTTTGTGTTTACCTACTGTTATTCCTTTGACATTTTCCATCAAAAAAAACTTAGGTTGTAATTCTAGAACTAACCTAATAAAATGGAAAACTAAAGAGTTTCTAGGATCATCAAAAGAACGTTTTCCCATTAATGAGAAACCTTGACAGGGTGGACCACCAAAAACTACATCAATTTCTTGATTATGAATTTGAGAACTATTCCTAATTTCTTTCCCTGTAGTCTCTTCTACACTTTTACATAATACAGTCCAAAAAGGAAAGTTAAATTTATGAATTGCACAATGAATTGGGTCTATTTCCACAGATGCAAAGACATCAAAACCAGCTTGTTCAAAGCCTAAAGTCATCCCGCCTGCACCTGCAAATAAATCAACTGCAATTGGTCGTTTTTTTACCATTTTAACTATTATCTACTTTTTCATTGCTAATATTTCTTTTGCAGTGCGATCGCATACTCCAAATTCTCCCAAACAATGACGCATTTCCTGATAATCTAGGAAAGTTTGCTGTTTCTTTTCAGGATTTAATAACAATTCCATTACTGCTTGAGTAATATTCTCGGCCGTGGCGTTTTCCTGTAAGAACTCTGGGACTATTTCCCGCATAACAACTAAATTTACTGGAGAACCAAAGGGAATTGAACCTTTAAGAATATGACGTGCAATCCAAGCAGTCAGGGGATGAAGACGATAAGCTACAACTTGCGGTACATTTAATAATGCTAATTCTAAATTTACAGTTCCCGACTTAGTAATTGCAAAATCAGCAGCGGCAAAAATTTCTCGTTGTTGACCTAATACTACTGTAGCTTTTAAACCATATTTTTTAATTGCTGCTGTAATTTCTTCTCTAAATGTTTCCAAAGATAGAGGAATCCAAAAATGGACATTTGGTAATTTAGATTGGATATTTTGAGCAGATTGAAAAATGACCGGTAAGAGATATTTTAATTCTTGATGACGGGAAGCTGGTAAAAGTGCAATTGCTATTTCTTCCTCTTTAATTCCTAACTTCTCTCTGGTAACTTCTCGACTGGGAGCATTTGCCATTCTATCAATTAAAGGATGTCCTACCCAAGAGACATTTGCGCCATTTTCTTGATAATATCGGGCTTCTTCAGGAAAAATTGCCAATAGTTTATCTGTAAACCCAACAATGCGATTGGTATTCTGAAAACTCATAGACCATACCCACTCTTGAGGAGCGATATAATAGGCAACAGGCACATCAGGCAAATTTTCTTTCATGAACGTACCAATACCCAGATTTGGACCCATATAGTCAATGAGGACAACTAAGTCCGGGGGATTTTTCTTTAAGTGAGCGATCGCTTGCCGTTGTACCCTTAATGTAGGGATCACATAAGGTAAAGATTCAATCAAACCCATAGAACCAATACCGCTGGTATTACCCAAAATTGTCGCCCCGGCTTGCGCCATTTTATCCCCACCCAAAGCGATAATTTCTAACATTAAACCCGCAGCCACAGCTTGACGCTGAAGAGCTGTAATTAATAGCGAACCCTGTAAATCGCCAGAAACTTCACCAGTGCTAATAAATATCCGCATTTTTAGATTTTAGATTTGAAATTTTTACTTCCTTTCCTACTCCCTTCCCAAATTAAAATTATCTTTCTTCCTCATTCCTTCCTTCGCGTTCTTCGTGCCTTCGTGGTTCATTCAATCCATATTCTGCCAGTAGGAACGAAGAGAAAAGGCAAACCCCGCTCCTACAACTGATTCACTATTATTCATCACTGACAGCTTGTTTACCTTTACCAGGAATTAAACCCCGTCTGCCTGGCATCTGAGAAAGAAGCAAGAAACGGCGAAGATGTTTTAATTCTTCTGTATTTCCTAAATTTTCCAACTCTTGCAAAGCATCTTTAAATAGGAACTCAGAACGATAGAGAAGACGGAAAGCTTTTTTCATTAATTGGAAATCACTCTTTTCCATTCCTGAACGTTTTAATCCTACCAAATTGAGCGATCGCACTTTTGCCGGATTTCCTTCCACTAACATATAAGGAGGTACATCTCTATCAATGCGTGTCATCCCCCCCACCATTGACATTCCCCCAATATTGACAAATTGATGCACGCCTAAAACACCACTTAGCCTCGCCCGTGATTCAATATGTACATGACCCGCCAATGCTACAGAGTTAGCAATAATAACTGAATCTTGAATCAGGCAATTATGACCTACATGAACATAGGCCATTAATAAATTACCATTACCAATAACTGTTGCTTCACCTCTACCCGTAGCGCGGTTAATCGTGACATATTCACGAATAGAATTATTGTTACCAATTTTTACCCAAGTTGGTTCTCCCACGTACTTCAGATCCTGGGGCTGCATACCAAGAGCTGCACCAGGGAAAATCTGATTTCCTGTCCCAATGTCACAAGGTCCTTCAATAACGACGTGAGAGCCAATTACAGTGTCTGCACCAACTCTAACATTCGCTCCAATCACAGCATAAGCACCGACCTGAACTGTTGGGTGGAGTTCTGCATTAGTATCTATGACAGCAGTTGGATGAATAAGTGTTTTCAACATATCTTCAACTATGATTTTTTTGATTTTTTTGATTAAGATGATGATTTAAGTCAGGATTAGAGGATGTTTTAAAAGTTTTCAAGGTATAAATTAACCCCTCTCCAAACCTCTCCCCTATAAGGAGAGAGGCTTTAAAATCCCCATTCCCTTGTAGGGTAGGGGGGTTAGGTTTTTGGAGATTATTGGTTTTATTTAATACTTTATGGCTAACGCCACGCTTCGCTATCAAACACCCTCTTATGATTTTTTTGATTTTTTTGATTTTTTTGATTAAGATAATTATGGAACTTACATGATATTCAACTATGATTCTTTTGACTTAAATCATCATGAAAATCAGATGAATCAAATAAATCATAGTTCTGACTTAAATCATCATAAAAATCAGATAAATCAAATAAATCATAGTTCTGACCTAGCTAATTAGAGAAAACATGAGTTCTCCTTCAGCGGCTAGTTGTCCGTCAACTTCTGCTCGTCCGTGCATTTTTCCAAAACGACGCTGCTTTACCCACAACAGTTCTACTGTCATCACTAGTTGATCACCAGGAACGACTTGACGACGGAAACGGACTTTATCTATACCAGCAAATACAAATAGTCCTCCTTTTGAGTCCGGCATTTGCGTCATCACAACACCCCCAACTTGTGCCATTGCTTCAATAATTAGCACACCGGGCATAAGCGATCGCCCTGGAAAATGCCCTTGAAATTGGGGTTCATTAAAGGTAACATTTTTAATACCCACGGCTTTTTTACCAGGTACATAATCAATAATCCGGTCTACCAGTAAAAATGGATAGCGATGGGGTAATAATTCTTGAATTTCCTCAATACTAAAGGTAGTTTTAATTATCTGTGTGTTGACATCATCTTCTAGAGATGTATTCACTTCCGAAGAATTAGTTTCAGTAATAGTAGACATTGCTGGTAGTTCATGTAAATTTATTAGACATTGATGTACAAATAGAGATTCTAGATCAGGTCTAAAATTTTTTCTGCTAGTTGAATGTGTAAATTATGACTAGCTTTGTACGCCAAAAAATGAGCAACAGGGAAAGTTCCCAGTAAACTTAAATCTCCCACTAGATCCAAAATTTTATGACGGACTGGTTCATTTGCAAATCGTAGTGGTGGATTTAACCAACCTTGGTCTCCGCAAACCAGAGCATTATCCAAACTACCACCTTTGATTAATCCCGATTTTTGCAAATATTCGATTTGATGTTGTAAGCCAAAAGTCCGTGCTGGCGCAATTTCTGAAGCAAAGTTAGCAGAAGAACTGTTTAAATTCGTCGTTAATAACCAACTGTGCCATTGATTACCAATTGCCGCCAAATTAAAATCTATACCATAGCTAAATCGGGTTTCCGGTGCGGGTAGAGCGCAAACAAAAGCATCACCTTCATAAATCCAAATAGGTTCAGTAATAATTAAAGGTACTGTTGAATTATTAGACATTTGGGAGACTAAACCAACTTCAGCAATTTTCTCACACCAAATTTGAGCCGAACCATCTAAAAGCGGTACTTCCGGTCCATCAATTTCAATTCTGACGTTATCCACTCCCATAGCCGCCAAAGCCGCCAATAAATGCTCTACAGTGCGAACACAGACTTCACCCTTACCCAGTTGAGTAGAAAGCACAGTTTGACTCACAGCCGCAACTTGGGCGGGAATAATCGGTGAATTCGGTAAATCAACCCGTACAAAAAAGCGGTTATTTTCTGGTAGTGCAGGTAATATTCGCACTTGAGTATTGACACCACTATGCAAACCCACACCATTCTGAGTAATTTCCCCAGCTAAAGTATGTTGTTGCATCGCCTAACAATCCAAATATTGTAATTAGTATTGCTCATATCTCCTGCTAATAATTCAAAATTCAAAACAGTTTAAAACAAAGGAGTCAGGTTGCCAATGACTAATGACCAATGACTAATGACCAATGACCAATGACTAATGACCAATGACCAATGACCAATGACTAATGACAAATGACAAATGACTAATGACAAATGACCAATGACAAATTTAAAATCTTTCCCCAATCCCAAAATTGATCCGACTATCACCTTCATCAGTGATACCGTAATCTATGCGAATTGGTCCAAGTGGAGATTGGATCCGCAGACCTAAGCCATAGCCATAGCCATTACCACTTTTATTTAATAATTGTGCAGCTCGGGTACTACTTCCCAAGTCACTACCATAATCAAAAAATAGTGCGCCACTGACCACCGAGAAAACAGGAAAGCGATATTCAACAGCAGCTTGGACATACTTGCTACCAGTACCTAACCTACCTTCATCATAACCTCGAACTGAATTGCTACCACCCAAAGTAAAGGCCTCATAGGGAGGTACATCGCCAAAAATTGTGCCTCCTTGCAGGTTAAATGCTAAAGTTTGCGGTTTTTTACTAAAACTAATCAATTTTATTGGCAGATAGCGACTATAGTTACCTCGTAACCTAGTCATAAAAATACTACCTGTGCCTAGAGGTACGGATTGATCAACTCCAAAGCTGAGGTAAGAACCATTTGTGGGTTGTAGGGAATTATTACGGAGATCCCTTTGCGCGCCCAGTTTCAATAGTAATAAATCATCTTCCCCTGAAGAAGAAAAGGTGAGTGGAATTTTATTACTGATAATATTCCCATTGCCATTAAATATTGCCCCTTCCTTTCTCAGATTACCGTCAGCATCACGACCGGAAACCCGTTGATACTGTAGTCCAGCGGAAGCAACCCACTCGGAATTTTTGAAAAGATTGGCAGAAAGGGGACGGGTAAAGGTGACACCACCACCTAACCGGGTAATCCGGGGGCGATCTTGCTGATTTGTGTCTGTAATATTATTAGGATCAAAGGTGTCAATATTCTTGTCTTTACCTTCAAAAATCAAGGAAACAGAACGACGACGGAAAATATTGGTTGTATATGAAGTACGATAAGGATCACCAGCAATCCAAGGATCAGTAAAGCGCAGGTCAAATAGTAGTTCTCGTTCTCCTAACTGTACCTCTGTCCCCAATTTTTGGTTTCTTCCTCCCAGGTTTTGCTGCTGATAGCTGATAGTCCCAAATAAACCACTGGCAGAACTAATCCCTGCTCCAGCGGCAATAGAACCACTGCTACGCTCAGTTATATTGACTATCACATTGACTTTACTGGGATCACTACCAGGAGCAAGGGATATAGGCTCGGCATCTGGTGGTTCAAATAATCCTAATCCATATACCCGTCCCAGGTCTCTTTGCACTGTATTGCGGTTGAATACGGTTCCTGATTTTAATTCCAATTCCCGCGTAATAATATAATCCTTTGTCCGTCCCCGAATGGGATTTCCTTTTTCGTCTACTGTTTCACCATCTTTATTACGGAATTGGACTTTAACGTTTTCAACAACTCCTTCTGCTACTTGTAGGGTGACAACGCCATTTTCGGAAACTTTGGGTGCTCCAATTAAGTTAGCCAGTACATAACCTTGGTCTTGATAACGTTTGGTTAATTGTTTGATTCCCTCGTTTAATTCCTGCAAGTTGAGGATTTTACCATATTGACTACTAAATATTTCGTTGACTGTCGCAGCAGGAAGTACAGAAGCTACACCCGTACCAGGATTGGCTTCTAATTCTACTTTAGAGAGAATGGGATTGGGGGCAACCACAAAACTGACCCGAACACCAAGAGGGGTATCTTCTGGAAATGCTTGGACATTGGAGAAAAACCCAGTTTTAAAAATCGCACTGATATCTTCTTGCAGTTGAGAACGAGTTGTTGTTTGTCCGGCTTGTGTCCGAATTACTTTATAAACTTCGGTTTCTAGTTCAGGAGAAACTTGTCCTGTTTCCGTTTTGATAACTACCTCGGATACTAACACGCGAGCTTCTGTTGTTTCTGGCTTGGGGGATGGTGTTGAAGGATTTGGGTTTTCTTGACCAGATTCAGCCGCAGGAGGTTGAGTAGTCTCTGCCGGGGCAACTGGTGTTTTTTTAGGAACTGTTGTTGGCGCTGCTGTTGAGGGATTTGGTTTTTTTGGACTAGATTCAGCCGCAGGAAGTTGGGCTGTTGTCTGAACTATTGTGGAGTGCGGCACAACCACAGATCTCTGATCTAATGATGCTGAATTAAGCGTTAAAACTTTAACAAGAGGAGAAAATTGATTAGGTTCTCTTTCTCCCACTATTGGTGCTACCAGAGAATGAGATGCCAGATTTTCAGTAGCATCACTTTTGACAAAATTCTGTTTTTCTGGCTGATTTGTTTCTCCTGTCAAAACTTCTGTTGTCTGTAGGTAACTATCAGCGGTTTGGGCATTTGCTTGGATAGAAATTGCTAAAGGGACTGTCATGGCTACCATTGCCACTAATCCAGGTGTTAAACGTTTTTTAATCATAAAACCTCGCGGTATGCGGGAAACTCAGTGGCTTGGCTCCCAAAAGAGGGAAGCGACACGAGTGAATTTATTCACTGTGGTATTTAAATGCTGATTTTTGAATGGATATAATCCCGGGAACCAGCAAACCCGTTC
>JANMEE010000176.1:0-12722 GCA_031376645.1 Dolichospermum sp. OTE_75_concoct_329_sub
AGTCAAGACCATACCTATAAACATGCGATCCATACTGGATCGTTGATCACATTGTTTACACGAATCTCCTGATCCAGTATGGATCAAATGTTTATAGCACAATCGGTTTGCCATGATCAAACGACCCGGTAAGGGTCGAATGTTATTTTATACAAAGTCCTTAACTTAATGACATTGGCCTACGGCACTAGTGTCATAATCGCACTTTTACACCGGGACTAAAGTCCGGCGCTACAATATGCGCCGTGCCTAAGGCACTTGGATCATCTACGTACTTTTTACACCACACCGGACTAAAGTCCTGCGCTACAATATGTGCCGTGCCTATGGCACTAGGATCATCTACACTTTTTACATTGTCCCAATGGAACGTCGTTACAATATGGGCCGTGCCTATAGCACCTTGATAAGCATGGACTGGATAAAGCCAGAAGAAGTAACAGATCCATAGGCTCGGCGCATGTTGTAGCAAAGGGTTTTTAACCCATTAAAACGAAATGGAGAATGAGATCAAAGAGCCATAGGCTCGGCACATATTGGCGCAACGGGTTTCAACCTGTTCAAACAAAATGGAGAATGAGAGCAAAGAACAAGCTCGATCCATATTATCTGACTCAATTATACTCCCCTTTCCATCCTTTGGAAAATCCCCACAAAATTCCGGATGAAACCACAAAATATCAGGGCCAAACTGAAATAGTGCACTATGAAATAAAGTGCTTTTCGCCGGGAACGTAACCTCTTTAGTTCAGGCCCCGTTAAAACCTCAACTATTCTAATAAATGCACTATGAAAACAGCATCGAAAAAAGACCACAGCGCAACACTCAGCGGTTGATCCCCTAAGCGCATTGACCCGCCAGGGTCAGTTCATTTCTCACTAAAAGCCCCGACTTTACGCAGATTGGATAAGCTAAAGCTTTGAAAATCAGGTGTGATTCGCGAACAAAGAGAATGAAAGCGCCAGATCGCCCGCTTTTAGAAAAATAACCTTAAAGTATTTAACCTCAGTCAGTTCCTATGCAAATAGGACTGCATTCATCTCATTCTCCAAGAAATGATGAAAACGCTAACCTCTTTTTCCCTGACTTTAGTCTTATTGGTATTGTCATCTGCGGCACTGGCTCAGACTTCCTACACCTGGACGGGTAATACATCCACTACATGGGGAGTCTCCGGCAACTGGTCGCCCGCAGGTATTCCCGCCAGCACGGATCACGTCATCCTGGCTGTAGGAGCAAATCCCTGCAGCATTTCTGCCAACACCCAGGTCACCAATTTAACCATTTCAACCGGTACCATCAACTTAGGCGGCTTCACACTGACCGCCACTGGTATTACCATTTGTAGTGGCGGGGCCTGCAACAATGGAACATTGAACTCAACCGGAACTTCTGCTACCTACAGCGGAACCACTTTCAGTTCGGCGGTAACGGCTACGGCCGGATCGCTTTTGTTCAATGGAGGTACTTTCAACAATACTGTTTCGGTTACCAAAACCGGAGCCAGCAACGACCCCGGTTCTGGAGGTTGCACTTTCAATGGCGTTTCCAGTTTTACCAATACAGGTTCAGGTTATCTGATGTTTGGTAATAATGTAAGCACACCCGATACATGGAATTCCAATGTCACTTTTACCAATTCAGGTTCAGAAAGAATACTTCCCTGTTGGAATGCCGCCGGCAATCAATTCAACGGAAATATTATCCTGAATACTTCAGGAAGTGCACAGGGAATTAATTTTTGTGGAGGTAGTGCAGCCACTGCCGCATTGGCCGCAACTAAAACCATCAGCGCAGGAGGAACCGGATTGAATTCCGGATACGTCATTTTGCAAAGGTTCACACAATTGGGAACAGCGGCAATCAATCTTACCATTGCCAATACAGCAACTTATATTCAATTCGGTCCTTCATCCAGTATTGGTGGAAATGTCAATATTACTTCTCCGGGTATTTTCATGAATAGCACCTTATTCGGAGGAACCACTAATTTTCAGAAAACAGGTAATACAAATGATTATAGCACCGGAGGAAACACTTTTACCGGCGCCAGTTCATTTGCGCATTCAGGTGCAGGAGATTTTGGTTTGGGAAATGGATCGCCGGATCAATGGCTTTCCACAGCAACTTTCGATAATTCCGGCAACGGAATTATTTACGTTGCACACAACCACAGTGGTACAGGAAATTTTGCCGGAGCTGTAAACATATTTAATACATCAAGTTCAAGCGGAAATGCAGGTGTTCGAATGGTGCAGGCCTCAGTGGGTGGTACAATCAATTTCAATGGTCCTGTAACGATTACAAACGGCGGAACTGGTAATGGCAACTATGCCAGCATAGCGGCCGGAGGTTCTGTCAACACAATTAATTTTAATTCGACTTTGTCGATCGTTCAAAGTAATACAGGAACGACAGCAATTTCATATATAGGTAATGTTTCGAATATCAACCTCAATGGAAATGTCACTATTTCCAATTCATCAGGATCAGGCTCGTGGGTGGGTTTTGCCATGAATGGTGGAAGTGCTACCCTGGCCAGCGGCCGGACAATCAGCATGTCAGGAACAGGATTTTTAAACGGAACCCTTTACCTGCGAAGATTCAACCAGTTGGGCGCAACTGCACAGAGTCTTTTGCTTTCGGGCAATTCGTCTTTGGTATATGGCCCTGGTTCAACCTTTAATGCAGGCATCAGCTCATCTTCACCTTCAGTTTATCTGAACGGTGCTGTGTTTAATGGCACTACCAGTATTGAAAAGAATGGCGGTGTAGCAGACGCATCAGCCGGGGGAAATACTTTTAATGGAGTGACCACTTTTACCAACAATGGTTCTAATTATTTGCTTTTGGGAAATAACAACCCTGATACTTTTAACAACGATGTCACATTTACGAATACAGGTGCGGAAAGAATTTTACCAGCCTGGAATTCTGCAGGAAATATTTTCAATGGAAATATTTATTTGAATACCAGTGGTACGACATTAGGAATACATTTTTGCGGGTCAGGCAGTTCTTCGGCAACCTTGGCCGCGACAAAATCAATCTTTGCTGGTTCAGGAGGAATTAATGCCGGCTATGTGATTTTACAAAATTTCACCCAATTGGGTTCTGCAGCCATAAACCTTACTTTGGCATCTTCTGCCAATTATCTGCAATTCGGACCAGCCAGTTCGATAGGTGGTAACGTCTCTGTAAACAGTCCGCGAATATTGCTGAACGGTTGTTCATTTATGGGAACAACCAATTTTGTAAAAAATGGAATTACCAATGACGCTGGAAGTGGTGGTAATATCTTCACCGGCGCATCCGTTTTCACAAACAATGGAACCGGTTATTTTATGTCGGGTAATGGTTTACCTGATCAATGGATGGGTTCGGCTACATTTAATAACAATGGTGGAGGAATTATTTATATTTCGCATAGCCATAGTTTAAATACAACAACTTTCAATGGTCCGGTAGTAATCAATAACAATTCAACGGTATCTGGTAATCCGGGTATTCGTTTTGCAGAAGGTGGCACAACCGCTACCGTTACATTTAACGGAAGTGTGACAGTGAACAATGGCGGAACCGGAAATACCAATCTGGTATTATTTGCACAAAATAACAATACCAATATCATTAATTTCAACTCAACTCTTACCGTTAATCAGACCAATACCGGCACTTCAGCTTATACACAATTCGGTGGAACTGCTGCGATTAACCTGAACGACAATGTGGTTCTGAATAACTCTGCGGGAGCCAGTTCCTGGATAGGTTTCACAATGAATGGCGGAACAACAACATTGGCTTCCAGCAAAACCATTACCATTGGAGCTGGAGGATTTACAACAGGAATTCTCTATTTGAGAAGGTTCGTACAATTGGGAGGAACTCCTCAGAATATCGTAATGGGTGGAATAGGAGCTTTGACAGTTGGTCCTGGTGCAATTATTAATGCGGATTTTACTGCCACTTGTCCTTCGTTTCAATTGAATGGCGGTGTATTTAATGGTATTTCTAATTTTAATAAAATTGGAAATGCCGCAGATTATTCGTCTGGTTCGAATGTATTCAATGCCGTTTCAACCTTTACCAATACAGGTAATAACTTTATGGTTTTGGGTAACAGTACACCCGACATCTGGAATGCAGATGTGAATTTTATCAATAGCGGATCAGAAAGAATATTGCCTGCATGGAATAGTGCCGGCAACCAGTTTAATGGAAATATATACGTCAATAGCATAGGTACTTCCACAGGGATTCATTTCTGTGGAGGCTCTGTTTCTGCTACAGCCACTTTGGCAGCGACGAAAACAATAGCAGTTGGAGGAACGGGTTTCACTTCAGGTTATCTGATCATGCCTAGATTTACCCAATTGGGAAATGCACTAATTAATCTTACATTTTCTTCCACCGCAAGTTATATCCAATTCGGACCAACTTCAGTAATTGGAGGAAACGTTACCACAGACAGTCCCAGGATTTATCTGAATGGCTGTCTATTTCAGGGAACAACGAGTTTTACAAAAACAGGAACTGTGTCTGACCACAGCGATGGTGGCAATACTTTCACCGGAGCATGCACATTCAATCACAATGGAACCGGAAACTTTCTGACTGGCGCTGTGACATTCGATACATGGTTGTCTGCGGCTAATTTCAATAACAACAACAGCGGTGTAATCTACCTGGCTCATTCGCATAGTGGAACTACCTCTGTTTTCAATGGTCTTGTTACAATAAACAACCTGTCAGGTGGAACAGGTAATCCAGGAGTTCGATTTGCAGAGGCTTCTTCATCTGTAGGTGTAACATTCAATGCACCGGTTGTGATTAATAACGCAGGTTCTGGTAGTGGTAATTATGTTTCTTTCGCCAACGGCGGTGGAGCAAATACCATTACTTTTAATAATACTGTAAACGTAAACCAGACCAATACTGGAACGAGCGCAATCACATACTTCGGAAATCAGGGAACAATACTGTTAAACGACAATGTGATTGTAAATAATACTTCCGGACCATCATCATGGGTTGGATTCTCTATTAATGGCGGATCTACCACTTTGGCCAATGGCAAAACACTCACCGTTGGATCAACCGGATTTACAAATGGTATTCTTTATCTGAGAAGATTCAATCAGGTTGGAACAACGGCACAAAATTTTAGCCTGACCGGAAACGCCAGCCTTGTATATGGCCCAACATCTAATTTTGATGCAAACGTTGTTTCATCAAGTCCTGGTTTGGCATTCAACGGTTGTACTTTTAACGGCACAAGCAATTGCACAAAGACAGGATCTTTTGGCGATAATTCAACCGGGAATAACGTATTTGTTGGCAATTCTGTTATTTCAAATATAGCAGGCGGCAACATTACTTTTGGAAATGGAGCATCTGATACCTGGATGAATAGTGCAACTTTTAACAACAGCGGTTCGGCAGTTATTTATTTGGCGCATAACCACAATGGTATAGCCAGCACTTTTAACGGGCCAGTAACAATCAACGTAACATCTGCCGGCACAACTGCTGCCGGTGTGCGTTTTGCGGAAGCATCGAGCTCTGGTACAGTTAATTTTAATGCACCAGTTGTTGTAAACAATGCGGGCACCGGCTCCAGCAACTATGTTGGATTTGCAAATAATACTGCCGGTAATATTATCAACTTCAATTCTGCCCTTACGGTAAATCAAACCAATACAGGTACATCTGCTGTAACCATTATTGGTAATATATCAACCATCAACCTCAACGGTAACGTTGTGCTCAGCAATACCTCAGGAGCCTCATCCTGGATCGGATTTTCTTTTGCCGGTGGTACAACCACACTGGCCAATGGAAGAACCATTACGATCGGATCTACAGGGTTTTCAAATGGTACTTTGTATTTGCGCAGACTTACTCAGGTGGGTTCCACGGCTCAGACACTTAACTTATCAGGCAGTGCCATTTTAGCCATACAAAACACGAGCGTGTTTAATGCAAATCTCAATTATGCATCACCACAAGTGATTGTAGAAGGAAGCTCATTTAATGGTACTTCGCGTTTCACCAAATTCGGAGGCAGCAGCAATTACTCTGCTGGTGGAAATACCTTCAACGGACCAACACATTTCATCAATACATCAATTGCCGATTTTGGATTGGCCAATGGAACAGGTGATGATTTCAATAACCTGGCAAGATTCGTTCAAACCGGAACTGGTTTAATGCGTCCTGTGCACAATGCAACTTCAACCTTTAGCGGAAACATTGCAGTAGACAGTTGTTCTACTGCCATCATGTTTGGATCAGCAGCATTAGGTATCGTGATGATTGATGGAAACACATCACAGTTATTCACTGGTGATGCTTCTTTTGCTCCGACAGTTAACAGACTTGTGATGAACAATGGGGCGGCAGGATCGCTTATGCTCAATGTAACTGTACACAATGGCGTAAGCACCACATTTACTTCAGGAAGTATTTATACTTCATCTGCGAATTTCTATGGATTTAATAATGCCGCTACTTTTAGTGGCGCTTCCAATACAAGCCACGTAGCCGGTTTAAGCAGAAGATTGGGAACGGGTTCACTGGTATATCCTGTTGGAAATGGAATGGTTTATCAACCTGTCACCATTAATCTATCTGCGAATGCTGCAGGTATGTTTGCAAAGTACAATACAGCCGATGCAGGTTCCGGACCTTATCTGGGAGGAACAGCATCACCACCCAACCTGACATCTTATACGACACAAGAATATTGGGATCTGAATCCGGTGAGCACTGCTTCAGGAATTGTAACAGTAAATTGGGATGGAATTAATGATCCGGCGCTGACTACATTAGCCGAAGCACGTGTAGCACACAAGTTTGCATCCAACTGGTTAAACGAAGGAAGTACCACTTCCGGCACCAGTGCCAATGGTAATGTAACCAGCAATAGCATCAACACCTGGGGTCCATTTACAGTAGGAAGAACTTGTCCTACACCAATCTCGATTACTTGCCCCGGCAACGTAACAGCTACAGCGGCCGCTAATTCTTGCACGGCTGCTGTAACTATTGCACCGGCAACAGGCAGTAATGTTTGCGGAACCACTGTGATCACCAATAGTTTTAACAACGGTGGAGCAAATGCTTCAGGAAATTATCCGATAGGAATTACAACGGTTGTATTTACAGCAACTGCCGGAAATGGTGCTTCTGCCACTTGTTCAATTACCGTTACTGTATTGGACAATCAGGCTCCGGTCATTACTTGTCCGGCCAACATAACTACTGCATTAACTGCCGGATGTGAAACAAGTGTAACAATTCCTTCAGCTTCTGCTTTGGATCAGTGCATACAACAATACTCTGTTCAGTTTAATGGAACAAATGATATTATTACCACTCCGGATGCCGCGGCATTACAAATTACCGGTGACTATACCATTGAGGCTTTCGTTTATATCGACAACACCCCAGCCGATTGGGTTCGTATTGTGGGTAAAGGAGCAAGTGCTCAAAGAAACTATGGATTGTGGTATAACAAAGCAAGTAACTTGTGGTTGTTTCAGGCCACCAATTCAGATGGTACTCTGGTTGCAGCGCAATTCAATGGTACAATTAACCTGAATACATGGTATCACATTGCCGGCGTAAAAAGTGGTAATTCTTATACACTTTATCTCAATGGACTTTCGGTAGCAACAGCCAATACGAATTTATTACCAATGACAAGTGCCGCGCCACTCACTATGGGATATGCCGGATACTTAGCAGGTCACTTCGGCAATATCGACAATGTAAGATTGTGGAATTCTGCATTAACTCCATCACAAATACTGTGTTCAAGTCAGGGAACCCCCTGTGCGAATCCAACAGGATTAATTGTCAATTACGATTTCGAATCAGGTATTGGCGGACCGGTTGTTTTTAACAGAGCTTCAACCGCGCACAATGGAACGGCTTCAGCTACAATGACATCTTCAAATTGGGAGACATTCAATGCACCTGGCAATGGAGTATTTATCAGTAACAACATTACCAATACTTGTAATGCTTCCGCTGTATATTCTGCGGGTAGTAATGCTATAATATGGAAAGCTACTGATGCTAGCGGAAATTTCTCTACCTGCACGCAAACCATTACAGTGACAGATAATCTTGTACCATCTATTACCTGCCCTGCGAATATTACAGTGAATGCAGCAGCAGCTTCATGTGGTGCAGCAGTGAATTATACCACACCAATTGCAATTGACAATTGCGGAAACTGTTCTACACCACCAACCATTTCAGGAATGACTTTGTTGGGTACATACAACGGAACAGCTTATTATATATCGAACACAACTGCTACCTGGTCAGCAGCCAATACCAATGCCATCGCTCAAGGTGGCTATCTGGCTTCAATCGGATCTGCCGCAGAAAATACATTTATACTCAATGCAGCAGTTACTGCTATGGGTGGTTTTAATTCATACTGGTTGGGTTTAAATGATGCAACTTCAGAAGGAACTTTTGTCTGGTCAAATGGTCAGCCTGTAATGTATTCCAATTGGAATACCGGTCAGCCTGACAATAGTGGAAATGTAGAAGATCATGTGCAGGTTTTAAATTCAACTGGTGTCTGGAATGATGCACAAGGTTCAGCCTCTTTGCGTTATGTTCTTGAACTTCCTTGTATCCCTGTTACCAGAACTGCTGGTCTTGCCAGTGGAAGTATTTTCCCGGTTGGAACAACCGTTGTTACACACAATGCAGTGGATGCCAATGGTAACAACATCAACTGTTCGTTCAATGTAACAGTCGTGGATAACATTGCACCAACCATTGGTTGCCCTATTGCACAGAATCTTGTTCTCAATAGCAGTTGTTCTGCGACATTACCAGATTACAGAAGTATGGCCACGGTGAATGACAATTGCACTGCAGTTGGATCATTGGTTGTTACACAATCTCCCGCTATTGGTACAATAGTAAGTGGAACAGGACAAACATTGGTTACACTGACGGTGACTGACGCTGCTGGTAACTCAACAAGTTGTGCATTCAATGTGAACAGAGTGGATTCAAATTTACCTGCAGTAATTTGCCCGGCGAATATTACAACCAATGTATTACCGGGTACTTGTAATGCCACAGTGAACTATACTGTAACCGTTTCTGATAACTGTTCGACAGTTTCAACATGTTCTCCTGATGTAATTCCAGGTTTTGTAAAAATTGGTGTTTATGGAGGACATACTTACTTCCGTTCTACAACGGCAATAAGTTGGAGCGCAGCCAATACAGATGCGATGACATTGGGTGGTCACCTGGCTACTATTTCAGGTGCTGCAGAAAATGCTTATCTGGCAGGAATTGGTGCCCATTGGATTGGTTTGAGCGATCAAACAACAGAGGGTTCATGGACCTGGTCAACTGGTGAGCCATTGGTTTATACCAATTGGGCTAGTGGTCAGCCAGACAACTCAGGTGATCAGGATTTTGTTGTAATTAACTCAACCGGCAATCAATGGGATGATTTGGCCGGAACAGCATTAAGAAATTATGTACTTGAATTTGATTGTGGTTACAATCTTCTTACAGGTATTGAATCCGGAGGGAGTTTTCCGGTAGGAACAACAACCAACACTTATACAGTAACTGATGCATCCGGAAATACTTCTACACCATGCTCATTTACTGTTACAGTGGTAGATAATATCGCACCAACCATTACCTGTCCTTCGAATATCATCAATACAGTTTCAGCCGGAGCGTGTTCGCGTTCACTAAGTGTGGGCAATCCGGTAACGGCAGACAATTGTTCTGTAACAAAAATTACATGGGAGATGACAGGGGCGACCATTGCAGGTTCACCTCTTACAGGAATCAATTATGTGGCAACCCAGAGCTTTAACTTAGGTGTCACAACTGTTACTTATACTGTGTCGGATGCTTCAGGAAATAACACTTCATGTTCATTCACGGTGACAATCAACGACAATATTTTGCCTGTCATAGTTTGTCCGTCGAATATAACACAAGCTACAAGCGCAGGATCATGCACTGCCAATGTATCAACCTCAATGCCGGTGGCCACAGACAATTGTACCGTATCGGTTGTTCGTTGGGCACTAAACGGCGCCACAGTGGCCAACTCACCACTTACAGGCATCAATAATCTCGGTACATATACTTTCAATTCAGGAACTACAGTTGTTACCTATACAGTAATCGATGCATCAGGAAATTCTACCACTTGCAACTTCAATGTGGTTGTTACTGACAGCGTTGCTCCGGTGATCACCTGCCCCGGAAATATTACATTGAATGTCGGTGTGGGTACGTGTTCGGCAGTGGCGAATACAATTGCTCCTGTTTATTCTGATAACTGCTCAATAAATAAATTGAGATGGACAATGAGCGGTGCCACTTCCGGTTCATCACCTACCACAGGAATCAATACAGTAGGCACTTACAATTTCGAATTGGGAATTACTACCATTACTTATTACGCTGAAGACAATGCTGGAAATATTTCCAATTGTTCATTCAACGTAACGGTAGTTGACAATATTAATCCAACCATTACATGTGGAGCCAATCTTGTTGGTTTCACTTCAGGAACAGCATGTTCCGGAGGCGTTGTAACAAACAACCCATCAACTGATGACAACTGCGCAGTAACACGCCTTACCTGGTCAATGACCGGAGCAACTACAGCAACTTCTGCAGCAATAGGTATCAACTATGTAGGAACTTATGTCTTCAATACAGGAGTTACAACTGTTATCTATGTAGTAAAAGATGCCGCAGGAAATTCTGCAACATGCAGTTACACTGTGACCATTACAGATACCACACCACCGGTGATTTCTTGTCCGTCGAATGTCAGCACCAACGTGGTGACAGGAACTTGTGAATCCACTCTGGCCATAAACAATCCGGTAGTTTCGGACAATTGTACAGTAAGTAAATTGACATGGGAAATGACCGGTGCCACAGTAGATGCTTCTCCGATAACCGGAATGAACTATGTAGGAACTTATACATTTGTTCAAGGTACCACTACCATTACTTACACTCTTACAGATGCTGCGAACAATTCAATCACTTGTTCTTTCAATGTAATTGTGAATGATAATGTGGTACCAACCATTACCTGCCCTGCGGCTGTGACTACAGTACTCAATCCAAATGATTGTTTTACTTCAGGTGTGATGCTCGGATTTCCTGTTGCAGATGACAACTGTTCATTGGCTGATATTAGTAACAATGCACCCGCGAATTTCCAATTGGGAGCTACTACTGTAACATGGACTGTTTTGGATGATGCAGGACTTAGTGCTACATGTCCTCAGACTGTAATTGTTACAGACAACATTGTACCATCTATTATTTGTACTGCGGATATTATAATGCCTGCAACAACTGGCACTTGCAATGCTCCGGTAATTGTAACACCTCCTACAGTGCTGGAATCGTGCAGCAGTTCGAATGCAATCAGTCTTGATGGAACCAACGACTTTATCAATCTTTCTACTAATCCATTGGCTACTGCTGCAAGCTTTACTTATGAAGCATGGGTGTATATCAGGAACCATAAAAACTGGGCGCGTATTCTTGACATGGGCAATGGTCCTGGAATAAGCTTGTACTTATCTACGAGCAATGCCTTAACCGGAATTCCAAGATTTGCTATTAATATTGGTGGCGGCGAACAGCAATTAAATGGCACTGCGCCACTTCCAACCAATACATGGCAACACATTGCTGTGACCTTGACAGCCACAACTGCTACATTGTATATTAATGGCCTTCAGGTTGCTCAGAACACTTCATTCACATTGAATCCTGCTTCATTGGGAAGTACATCTTTCAATAGAATCGGAAGATCACAATCGGCATCACACGGATACTTTGATGGAAGGTTAGATGAAGTTCGTTTTTGGAATACCGCTTTGACTCAAAGCCAGATACAGGCAGGAATGAATACTTCTATGCCAGCTTCACAACCTGGTCTTGTAAGATATTTTAAATTCGATCAGGGAATTGGTTCAGGAAACAACACTGGAACAACAAGTGTAGTGGCTACGACAGGATCGAATGCGACAGCTTCTAATTTTTCAATGACAGGAAGTTTGTCGAACTTTGTAGTAGCCAATAACACAGGCAACAATGGCGTGAGTGTGAAGAACAATTTCAACAATACCAACAACGCCAGTGGCACATATCCTGTGGGCACAACTAATGTGGTATGGACCGCAACAGATGGCTCAGGAAACATTGCTACCTGCGCACAGAATATTATTGTGGTCGACAATCAGTTGCCAACCATTACCTGTCCACCGAATAAGACAGTGAATGCAGACAATGGCATTTGTACGGCATCATCAGTGAACCTTGGCACACCAGTTACTGCAGACAACTGCTCAGTTGCTTCGGTTACCAACGATGCACCAACAATCTATGCATTGGGTGTTACTACTATCACATGGACTGTAGTTGATGGTTCTGGTAATACAGTTACCTGCACACAAACAGTAGCAGTAATTGACAACCAAATGCCGACCATCACTTGTCCTGCGAACATCACAGTGAATGCAGATAACGGAGTTTGTACAGCATCTTCAGTAACATTGGGCAATCCAACCACTGCTGACAACTGTTCAATAGCCTCAGTAACGAATAATGCACCGGCTACTTATCCAATCGGCACAACAAGTGTTATTTGGACTGTAGTAGATGGTTCAGGAAATACAAC
>JANMEE010000069.1:0-5807 GCA_031376645.1 Dolichospermum sp. OTE_75_concoct_329_sub
AAGATTTTTCCGATTTTAAAAATGCTATCTCTACTGCCATCTCTCAAACTCATCTGAGTTACAAAGAAGAAATGAAATCCTTACTAACTCTTAAATTTCAGACTTTTGAAAAAACTCAAGTTGTGACCTTGTGAAGTATAACAGAGCAGGATATTGACTTTTTCACCTCTGAGTTTGAACGAACTGGTTTCCGGGGAGGTCTAAACTGGTATCGAAATATTGATAGAAATGAAATTGGGAATTAACACATTTTCTCAGTGGGGCAAAGATTTACCAACCAGCGCTATTTGTGGCAGGAGAAGTAGATGCAGTGATCACAATGTATCATGAAGCATTTGATAACTTAGAACACAATGTACCTAATTTAAAGCAGAAGGTATTGCTACCGGGGGCTGGTCACTGGATTCAACAAGAACGCTCAATTGAAGTTAACAAACTGCTGATTCAGTTTTTGACAGATCAAATGGGTAATTAGAAAATAATTGTAACTTTTCTCTTGATCGCTGAAGGCATTGCTTTAATAATTTTCAGCATTGACGGAAATAGGCGATAGCGAAGCGCTCCGTAGGAATCGCTTTACTTTGAATGGTAGGAACGATTTGCGTTCAATTGGTCAAAACTGTTAAATTGCGTAGCATTGTGGTTATAAGTATACTTGTAAAAAGTCGCCAGATCTTCCAAAGAAATGATTTTATCTGGCAATTTCTATACTAAAAGCTATTTAACTTATTATTAATGTTACTAAATATACTTTTAGGTATTGGTTTCTATGCAATACTCTATACCTAAATCAAAGTTTTAACCATATTCTGTCATCTTACAAACTAAGATTTTGTAATACTTGTTTCTGATGGTACATTCGCTAGATTTACTAAAATAACGAGGTACAAAAATGACTGGCAGTAAAAGAATTGAAATTCGCAAGTTAAATTCAATGACAGTGGGAATGGTTTCATTCTACTCTCTAGCTAATAGTAATCAAACTACATTGGTTCATATTTCTAGTAATTTTATAGATGATATGTTTGTCCATAGGCATCAAACAGATCAATTATTAGTAGTGAAGGGACAAATTTTAATAACTAGTCTACACAACCGTGAATATCAATATACATTTTTGAGTGAAAAAGAACCAACAATTATTACAATTCCTCCGGGAGTATTACATGGTGCAATTAATCTTAGTGAAGAACCCTGTATAGTCGTTAATGCTATTTTACACGACGGACAAACCCATGAGAAAGATTATCGTCCAATCAAGCCTCCTTTACCTTATGATATAGATTGGGCGCAAAAATTATTTAGAGATTATGCTTCTACAAATCGAGAGATATAGGAATATTATTGTGCAAAAGTTGTAGATTTTGGCATCTTGGTAATTACTCATTCACAGCATCAAGAAAGTCCTGTTTACCTTCTTTGATAGTTTCTTTAACTTCAGATTCTATCTCAGGACTAATTTTCTGGGTTTCCACCATATACAAGAAAAACTTTTTGAAAGAACCCATGTAAGATTTAGTGCTGCTTTCAGATGCCCACAGTGCTTTGTGTGGGAAATAATCCATCAGAAAATCATAAACATCTTGATCATCTGCTTCATCAAGTTTTTGCAATGGTTCATAGCTAACAAGATATTCAGCAAAAAACTCAATATTTAAGATGTGGTTTTTTATCGTTTTAGCTGAAAGATTCGCTTTCTCTAACCATGCTTGAAAACCCTCCATAATCGGTTCATTATACTTTTCGATTTTGGCTACTTCTTTGTCAAAGTCACTCATAATTTACTATAATTCAGATAATTAAGCCCGTTTTGCTAACAATGTAGAACTGTCTCCATTATGCATTTTTATCTTTCCTTCCAGTTCATTTTCGTCTTCCAATTTTAACCAACCACTACCAGAAGCTTCATCACATTCATCATTGCCTTCCCAAGTAAATTCTAATTTGTTAGCATTGCCATCTTTAATGATATCGCCATCAATATATCCATGAACTAATCCAAATTGAAACTCCCCATTTCCTTGTTCATCAATTTCAATATAAGCCTGTACTTCCATATTAAAATATTCATCATCCCAATTCGACATTTCATAAATATGCCAAGTTCCAGTAAATTCCATGATTTGATGCTCCAATAATTAACAAAAGTTTTAAGACTAAATTTTACAAGATAATAGCATCAAGATTTTTATAGTTGCATAGAATCATCAGATACACGCTTACGAGTTTTTCTTTGGGGGATGTTTTCAGGAAGTCTCAGTTCAAATAAGTCTCCTACATTTTTCTGAAAGTAGTTACATAGAGTTTCAACTGTACTGGTATCAACACGGCTGAAATTGTTAGTAAACAATCTATTGATAGTTGTTACATCTAACCCTGTATCTCTTGCCAGTTGCCTTTGAGATAACTGTGGGTCTTTTTCTGCCATTAGTACGGCCAAGCGACAAAACATTTTTTTCATGACTCTATCCTACAGATATACAACGACTAGGACAATATATGTACTAGAGTAAATAAAATTTGCTTTTATAAATAAAATATATGATGTAATACTTGATAAATATAGTTACTTCCGCATACAATTAGAGGATATAAGGCAAATAAAAACCCCCATAAAACTTAGACTGTAAGGATTACTATGAATTTAATCGCTTTTAGTGAAAGTACAAATCCATTTGATAAGATTAAGCAAGTTGATGAAGACGGTAATGAGTATTGGGTAGCCCGTGAACTTCAACCATTATTGGGGTATACACAATGGCGACGGTTTGAAGAAACAATAAAACGAGCAAAGCTGGCTTGTCAGAACTCAGGAGTCAATCAGCAAGAGCATTTCATCCACTTGCCGGGGTCGGCAACTGGCAAAGGCAGATTCGGTGATAACTACCAACTTACTCGTTATGCTTGCTACCTCACAGCGATGAACGGCGACCCCCGAAAACCAGAAATTGCGGCTGCTCAAACTTACTTTGCCATCAAAACCAGAATGGCGGAAACTGCTTCTGTTGAGGTAAATCAGGAATCTCTGAATGCCATGATCACCGCAGCCCTCGAAAAATCCCTGACTCCCATCACCCAACAACTCAACGAGATTCAAGAGCAGATCCAATTAGTCCCCGGTGTCAAACCCAAACGTTCTTGGACCTTGCCAGCTTCCACACCACCGGAAGAAGTGCCACCAGATTATGTACAGATTGAAGACGGTTCTTGGCTTTCTCCCGAAGGTTATCAATCAATTTTAAAGCAGGGCAGACGGTCTTTACCTTGGGATGTCCGCAGACTTGATGGTTCTTATTAGGTATTGGGGCAGTTCTGGTGACTGCCTTGTAATTCTTAGAGGAAACTTTTATAGTACATACTAACTAGGAAATTCTTAGAGGAAAAGTTCACCCCCAGATAAGGATACTGTGGCGGCTTAGTTTTCAGTAATTACACTAACACAATAATTACTTTGGCATTTCCTCTAAGAATTTCTCAGTACCCCCGGCGATTCTTAGAGGAAACTTTTTATTATACGTATCATCAATTTATATTTGTAGTTCAAGCTACCCATACATAAATACCAATAAATTCTTAGATAAAAAGTTTAAGAATGATAATATCGCCCCAGAAGGTTATATTGGTTTCGTTTTAATTCCCACAATATTAGAGTTTTGCGGTTTCCTCTAAGAAAATCCTTCAGTGATTACACTTACTCTACATAATTACTTTTGGGTTTCCTCTAAGAATGTTGGAAAGGTTGCTCCCACATTTCCTTTGTTCCATGCTACTGTCAAAATTTTCTTAGAGGAAAATCCCAAAGGTACGTTATTCCCCTAAATTAGCTAACTCAAAAGCATAGTTAAATTCTATATCAGGGGCTATCCATTCAATAAAATACATAGTTTCTGTAATTAAACTTTTGACAACATCATTATTATTAGAATCCAGTAATAAACACTGAATTTGTTTTAAGTGATTGTCTAACTTATTTAACCTGACAGAAACATCATCTTTAATAAATATTGTTTGTAAAGTAATTAAGTTAGTCATCCCAAAACCTCTTTGACACTCTCAGGGCTGAAGCCACTGAGATTCTTAAAATTTTGCAATCCTAATATCCTGTTTGCACAGGTTCCCAAACTCAACACGTTTGCACAAAAGTGCGTGCTGATACTGCTAGTTGCTTTACTTGGAGAGACCCCAATACCGCACTGGCTTATCTTTTGGGCGTTTAGCTGTTAAACAGCAAGTTTCGCGGAGTCCCCACGTACTATTTTGAAAGCTCTATCTCTAATTGTTTTGGCAGCACCAATATCGGCGTGTTCGTGATACCCACATTCAGTACAAATGAATTTCTCACCATCACGGTTTGATTTATCAGTATGCCCACAATTTCTGCATTCTTGACTGGAGTATTTAGGATTGATTTTAATAACAACTTTTCCTTGCTTCACAGCGAGATACTCAATTTTTAAAATCAAATCACTCCAACTTGCGTCAGAGATAGAACGGTTTAACCCCTTCTTTCTTGATTGCCCATTCTTTAAAAATCTCCCAGTTTTTTCATCAGTTTTCACCTGGCAACGTGTTAACATTCCAGAGATGTTTAAATCTTCTAAGGCAATAGCATCAACCTTTCTAGAAACTATTGTCTTAGCAACATTCCATTGATAAGCAGTCCTTTTATCTGTAATCTTTTTGTGAAACCGTCCTACCTTATTAGCTGCTTTTTTACGATTTTTACTACCCTTGACTTTACGATTAATCCGTCGCTGTCTAATTTTTAAAGTGCGTCTAGCTTTTTTGTTGGTTGAGAATCTAGGATTATCAATTTGATATCTGTCACAGAGATGGACAAGTTTAGTTATTCCTAAGTCACAACCAAGAATAGAATTAACTTCGTTTGGCGGTTTTTTTGCATAGTCTGGTATGGTTTTATTTTCAATCCTAATTGAGAGATACCAACCATCTTGACGCTTTCTCAACGTGGCAGCTTTGATAGTAAATCCTGTTGGTATTAAGCGAGAATTGAAAAACCGCATCCATCCCAACTTAGGAAGATAGATTTTACTACCTTGAACTTTTATACCCATTTGATAAGTAAAAGATGTAAAATTACTACGGTTTTTAAACTTAGGAAAACCTCTCCCTTCAAAAAAGTTTTTATAGGCAGTGTCAAGGCGTTTGACGTTTTGCTGTAGGACTGTAGAGTCAATCTCAGCAAACCAAGGTCTAGCTTTCTTTAACTCTGGCAATGCCGTTATTTGAATATCTCCAGCACTGCGTCGAGGGTTTTTGAGGTTGCCATTCTTATCGGTTTTAGCATCCTTCCACGGTTCTCCACTTGCTCCATTTTTACTAACAAAACAGGTTAGTGGACAAGCTTCTGCTCTAGTCCTAATGTCGCAATAGTCGCCTTGAATAAATTGCTGGTTGTATTGAGCTATTCTGTCAGCCAAACTCCAATTGTAAGTAGACCGGAGCATATCTAGCCAGTTATCCATTTTATTGGACTGGCTAATATTAGGACGTAGCTTATATACATAATTTGTTAGCAATTTACAATCACCACCTTGATATGCTAGACTTGACTTAGTATATACATATATTCTAATGAAGTCAACAGGTAAAGGAATTAAAAGAACAAAAAATCAGCCAGTCTTTTATGAAGAACTGAAGAAGCGCCGAAATATAATGGTGACTAATACTGCTTGGGAAAATTTAATCAAGGCTTCTAATTCACTGGAGATCAGCGTCAGTGAGTTAATTGAAAGAGTGGGTAGAAATATGTATGGCAATATCAAGAAAGATGACTGTGACTAAAG
>JANMEE010000178.1:0-20270 GCA_031376645.1 Dolichospermum sp. OTE_75_concoct_329_sub
AATTCTTAATTCCGAGAAAGCGGTACTAGGTTAGAGTCCCATGAAAATTAGAAATGAGGTAACAGCAAATGGTTTCTACCGTTGGCATCACAGACACCATTAAAAGCTTGAGTGATTTACAAGAGCATCCGGTAAGCGTAAAGCTCAGTGTCTTTAGACCTGAGATATAAGCGACTCGTGCGGTAATAAAGCGCATAGAGTTTCTTTTTGGCAAAGATGAGGAAAAACAAGATAATTTATCTTTTTGTGTTCTACAATGTTATACTGTTCACAACAAGAATGGTAATCAACCTGTATAAAAACCTAATTGTCTAACGGCTTTTCTGGTCCTTGACTCTTGTTGATATGGAGTTCTATTCCATAGTTCTAGTGACTGCCCTCCGAATAGGTAAAATCTTCATGGGAGCTAGACGACACAGAATTGTACGGGCGTATTGCAATACGCCCCTAGCAACCAAAATTTGCAGTAATGCAACTACCTTAGGGCAGAGGGAAAGTTAACGCTTGGGGAGAGAACCACCTCTGGCTTAGATACCGCAAGGGTTCTAAGTTAAGTGGACTCGTTGAACCAAGAATCTCAGCGGCTAAAGCCAGTGAGAGTGTCAAAAACTTGTGGTAACTTACACTTGAAACCCTCACTGTGAAAAGAGTTTACAATTATTAATAAATCCCAGGATCGCTAAAACGGCGCAAAATCGTTTCAAAATGAGAATTGCTGTCAGCAAATAGTTCTATCGTAAATGCAGATTTAAATGGCAGCGCAAATATTTTGCAAAAAGTAGCCAGCTTTTCTTCGCTTAGACTGAGGCTTACTCATACAGAAAATCTGTAAACAAAATAATAAGATTATTTCTATGACTGTGAAAACGGGTCTTAAGATATGATATGTGTAAGTTGGAGTAAATTCCGTGCCAATAGAGATTTGAAGGCGTTTTGAACAGTTGTGTTTTAACGTATAATAAAAAACTGTTTTGGCCGATTAAGCCGGATTTGTGGCTCTCGCTGCTGACAAGTTTTGACAACAAAAATTTGTAATTGTTTGGAAATTGTAATTTTAGGTTCGGGAATCTATGTTAACCAACTCGCAAACCCCCACTATCACAAAAGAATCACCTAATTTTCTCCCTGGTATCAATGCTCAGGCTAGAGTTAGTCAATTTATGCAGAATGTGCAGGATGAGATTACCCAAGGTTTAGAGAAATTAGATGGTCTTGGCAAGTTTCAAGAAGATAGTTGGCAGCGTCCAGAAGGGGGTGGTGGGCGATCACGTGTACTGCGTGATGGAGCAATATTTGAACAAGCAGGTGTGAATTTTTCTGAAGTTTGGGGTTCTCATTTACCTCCTTCGATTTTAGCTCAACGTCCAGAAGCCACAGGACATGGCTTTTATGCAACGGGTACTTCTTTGGTGTTGCATCCACGTAATCCTTATGTGCCAACAGTTCATTTAAATTATCGCTATTTTGAAGCTGGTCCTGTTTGGTGGTTTGGTGGTGGTGCGGATTTAACACCTTATTACCCCTTTGCTGAGGATGCGAAACATTTTCATAACACTTTTAAACAAGCTTGTGATCAACACCATCCTGAATACTATCCCGTATTTAAGCGTTGGTGTGATGAATATTTTTATCTCAAACATCGGGATGAAACACGGGGAATTGGTGGTTTATTTTTAGATTACCAAGATGGCCAAGGTTCTATCTATCGCGGTCCAGATCCCAATGGGGAAGCGGCTATTTATAGTGATCAGGTAGGCACGTTACCGTCGCGGAGTTGGGAAGATATTTTTGCTTTAGTTCAAGATTGTGCTGGAGCGTTTTTACCTGCTTATGCTCCAATTGCGGAACGCCGAAATGGAATGGAATATAGCGATCGCCAACGGAATTTTCAATTATACCGTCGCGGTAGATATGTAGAATTTAACCTAGTTTATGACCGAGGAACAATTTTTGGACTCCAAACCAACGGACGCACAGAATCAATTCTCATGTCTCTACCACCGTTAGTGCGTTGGGAATATGGCTACCAACCCGAACCTAATTCTCCCGAAGCCGAGTTATATGAGACTTTTCTCAAGCCTCAAGATTGGATAAACTGGAAATTATCTTAGTAATAGGCAATGGGTAATGGTAATCATCAATCACCAATTACCCAATTATTATCGTTAAATACCATGATGTTAAGGTACACTAATAGGCAAGTGTCATTTTCTATAAATGGTTTGATACTTGCTCACTTCGTGAGTGTATTGATTAGCCAATATTAGTAAAAAAGTATCGGTTCAGTGATTAATATAGATCAAAAAATCTTTACAACTGAAGACGGTCATACCATTATGGTATTAGCACCTGCTGGTCGCTTAGATATTACGACTGCTTGGCAATTCCGTCTCAAGCTACAGGAATGTATCTCTAAACATAGTCCTCATGTTGTTGTCAATCTAAGCCAAGTAAACTTTATTGATAGTTCTGGTCTGACTTCTTTATTAGCTGGAATGCGTGAAGCTGATAAAGTTAAGGGCAGTTTTCGGATTTGTAATGTTCATCCAGAAGCCAGACTTGTGTTTGAAGTAACAATGATGGATACCGTATTTGAAATCTTTGATACTGAAGAAGAAGTTTTACAGACTCCGGTACGAAGTCTGGCTAGTTCATAAAATTTGTGAACAGCTTTTTGATCTGACCTTCACGAATTAGGTCTGATTAGTCCATACTAGATAATAGGAATACGTCTTTACTAAAATTTTCTTTGTGAATAACGTCCGTACAGTATCTGATACAAAAAGAACCTTTTACACCCTTCATACCAGGCCAATTAACACTATTTACCGCCGGGTAGTGGAAGAATTGATGGTAGAAATGCACCTACTATCAGTCAATGTTGATTTTAGCTACGATGCGATTTATGCCTTAGGCGTTGTCACAAGTTTTGACCGCTTCATGGATGGCTACCAACCAGAACGAGATCAAGAGTCAATTTTTCGAGCTATCTGTCAAGCTGTGGAACAAGATCCCCACCGCTACCGACAGGATGCTTCAAGATTGCAAGCTTTGGCTACAAGTTTACCAGCTAAGGACTTAATTGCTGGTTTGAGTCAAGCAACTTCTCTAAATCAGGATGCAGATTTGCAAAAGCAACTAGAAGTAGTTGTCGGAAATTCCAACTTTAAATATAGTCGCTTATTTGGTGTTGGTTTATTTGCATTATTGGTACAGTCCGATCCTGAACTTGTTAAAGATGATCAACAAAGGGCTGAAGCACTAAAAGCGATCGCTAACGGTTTACATCTCTCTGAAGATAAACTCATCAAAGATCTAGAACTATACAGTTCTAACCTAGAAAAAATGGCGCAAGCACTCATAGTCATGGCGGATATAGTGTCAGCAGATCGCAAAAAACGGGATGCTTTAAAACAAGCCTAATCCTTGGCATCGTCCCGTATCAATCAATATTTTTTTGAACGGGATCAGCCAAAACGCACCTAATTTAAATATTCGGGCGGGCAGGGATGCCCACCCCACAATATTTAAACTCCTAACAGGTTATATAATTTAAATGCGGAATGGCTTATCTGCATCGAATAAATCCCTAGATAGCAAAAAGCCCGCTTACACATGAAAGTGTCTAGCGGGCTTAAAAAATTATTCAAAATGGAGCTTATGGGAGTCGAACCCATGTCCAAATTGGGTATTAACACTCCACTCGTTCACAGGTTTAGCCTTTCTGACCCTCAAGGCGGGAATCGTTCATTATCCCGAACGTAGGATGCTCTGATTTAATCTTAACCATCAAGCCAACCAGAGAACGCTTGAATAGTGCATCCGTTGGGGGTTAGGTCTTTAATCCTTAACGGAGTCAAATTAAAGACGCTCGAACCTATTAGAGGTTTCTTAGGCAGCTACTAGAGCTTCCCGACGAGCAAATTTTACGATATTGTTCGCATTTACTTTTTTTTCGAGTCATTGATTTCCGAGAGGTAACTCGCTCTCGACCTGAATCACAGAGTAGCTTTCGCCAACCTGTCGAAACCGTTAAAGCCCCATGCACTTCACACTCTTATTATAGTACGCAATTTTGCCAATTGACAAATAAAAAGTATAGTTATTTAATTTTTGGCATAAATTAAAGGTAGAGATAGATAATTTATTACTAATTCTAATAACCCATGACTAGCCAAACACTGATTCAGCCGGCAGAAATCGTCCATTTATCAGGTATCAGTTGGCACACTTATGAAAGTTTGCTAAATGAACTCAGTAAAAGTCGTCGTTTACGCTTAACTTATTATCGAGGTAATCTAGAAATTATGGCTCCTTCACCTGAACACGAAAGTTACAAAAAGGTATTAGGCCGATTTGTAGAAACTTTAGCAGAAGAATTAGAAGTGAGGATTCAACCACTTGGTTCTACCACTTTTAAACAACCAGAAATGAGTGGTGCAGAACCAGATGAATCTTTTTATTGCAAAAATGTTACTTTTATTAAAGGTAAAAAGAGAATTAATTTACAACAAGATCCACCACCAGATTTAATTGTAGAAGTTGATATCACTAGCAGTTCAAAAGATCGCTTTACCATTTATGCAGAAATGGGTGTGCCAGAAATTTGGCGATATGATGGTAAGGTGTTTACTATGAATATTTTAGAAGATGGTAAATATATAGTTGTTAAAGAAAGTTTATCTTTTCCTAATTTACCTTTAACGGAAATATCTAATTTTTTATCAGAGGTTGAAGATAAGGATTATTTAGATTTAGTTAGAGAATTTAGAGAATGGGTAAGGAGTCAAATTCATTCATAATTCAATATTGATAAAATGTTTCTGCTTTAGGCGTGGGAAGGACAATATTGACGATTTTGGAAAATTATCCTCAACCTGATGGGACTATTGAACTACTGAGGGTGTGCAGATTTATTTATTTGGGCAGAGATGTTTTGTAACGCTTGCTATAAGTATGATAACATAATCAAGGATGTTATAATCAGAACCATGAACTGAATACTACAGCCTATTTAGATTGTATTGAGATAAATGGATTGTTAGAAGCATTGATATTCAAACCAGAGACAGCAGATATATTTGAAGAATCATTGAAGATGATTGCTCGATATATTGGGTTTAATAGTCAACGTCCAGAAACAGAGTATAAGAAAGGTCCAGATGTACTTTGGGAAGTCGGACATCTATCTTATTTTGTGATTGAGTGTAAAAATGGGGCTACCACTGATATTATTAATAAACATGACTGCAATCAGTTAAATGGATCTGGTGATTGGTTTACCACTAAATATGATGAAACTTGTAATTTCATTCCGATTCTAGTTCATCAAGCAGTTAAATTTGAATATGCTGCCTCACCTAAAGAAAAAACGCGAATTATTACTAAAATAAAGCTGAGGGAGTTGCGTGATAATATATCTAATTTCATTAGATCACTATGCGTAGAAAACAAAATTAATGACGATAAAGCTATTAGGGAGAGGTTACTGCACTACAACTTGACAGCAGATAAATTTTGCGAGCATTATACAACTAAATACATAAATAGGTCTCAATAAATCGTGATTACAGGAGAAAATTAGCTCGTAGGGTGCGTTAATGAAATGTAACGCACCATCTTCTATTGATATTTAACTATCAAAAAAGGCAAAACCCTGGATGATATTATCAATCTTAATCCTGTAAATCCTTAAATCCTGTAAATCCTGATTCAGACAATTTGCAAGATGATAGAATAAAAGATAATGATTGGAGCAATCAAATGTAATTCTTAAAGAGGTTTAACAATGACATTGCAAGAAATAATTACATCTCTTGATGATTTATCTGTAGAAGATAAAACTTCTCTGTTTAATGTACTTGAGTCTCAGTTGTCACAAATAAAGGAAGAAGTACAGGAAAACCCTTTACAAAATAAAGGAGATAGCTTTTGGGAAGGAGTTTTAAGGTTTCGAGAAACAATTGAAAGAGAAGGAATTGAATTTACAGATGAAGATTTTGCAAATCTTAGAGATCGTAGTCCAGGACGGGAGGTAGAACTGTGATTTTTCGTTTTATTTTAGACACTAATATTATTTCGGAAATTTTCACGCTAACCTATAAATAAACATAGCATCCCTAACCAAAATGGCACAATTAACAATTCAAGTACCCGACGAACTAGCAAACCGCTTACAACCAATATTACATCGTCTTCCAGAACTGCTTTCACAACTCCTAGAAACACATATACCAGAAACATTAACCTTAACTAATTCTAGTGATACTCCTAACACTTATACTGAGGTTTTAGATTTTTTAATTAAACAACCAACACCCGAACAAATAGCTAAATTTAAAGTTTCAACCCAAGCACAAACACGGTTAGAATATTTATTAGAAAAAAACCGTATGGGTACAATTTCCAAAGCAGAAAATAGCGAATTAGATATTTATGAACAATTAGATCAATTAATGATTTTACTTAAAGCTAGAGCGTACAGCGTAATTAAAAATGACAAATAATGCCATTTCTTTTAGTCTACGTCAATTAGTCATTGAACGCGCTCAAGGACGTTGTGAATATTGTTTAATTCATCAAGACTTTTCTATTTACACCCACGAAATTGATCATATTATTGCTGTTAAACATGGAGGTCAAACTTTATTAGAAAATCTGGCTTTGTCTTGTTTACCTTGTAATCGTCATAAAGGATCTGATTTTGCTACTCTTGATCCCAATAATGGAGAAATTATTCGCTTATTTAATCCCCGGTTACAACTTTGGGATGAACATTTTACTTTAAAAAATGCCGAAATTCTTGGTATTACTGATATTGGTCAAGCTACATTACGTTTATTGATGTTTAATACTTCAAGCAGAATGCGATCGCGTAAATCATTAATTGATCAAAGTCTTTACCCTTAACTAATTTTATTTATGATATTATTAGATAATATTAGTATTAAAATTAGAGAGCGATCTCATTATTAATAAAAATAGAGGATAAATTTAATAATTATTAATAATTGATGATTGGTTATGGTTTATTTTCCAACCACCAATCACCAACCACCAAATTAAGTCAAGGCTTCTGCACCACCAACAACCTCTAAGAGTTCTTGGGTAATTGCAGCTTGACGGGCTTTGTTGTAAGACAAAGAAAGAGATTTAATCAATTCACCGGCGTTGTCGCTGGCGTTACTCATCGCTGTCATCCGTGCTGCTAGTTCACTAGCTGCTGATTCTTGTAATGACCGTAATAGCTGATTGCTCAGATACAAAGGCAACAAAGAATCCAGGATTTGTACTGGATCTTGTTCAAAAATCATGTCAGTAGGTAAAGCAGTAACTGTACTAGCTACCTTTTCCCGTTCCACTTGGAATTGACCACCACGGCTAGTTAAGCGGAAAATTTCATCATCCGCTGCTTCTAAACCTTGGGTATCCAAAGGTAGCAGAGTTTGGACTACGGGACGAGAACTAACTAAGGAGACAAATTTTGTATAAACTAGCTCAATCCGGTCTACTTTTTCCGAAAGGAAGAGAGAAAGTAGTTCATCAGCAATATTTGTAGCTTCTGCGGCGGTAGGAATTTGTTCTAAACCGCTGTAGGTAGCAGCAATAGGCTGATTGCGGCGTTGGAAGTATTGGATAGCTTTGCGGCCAACCAAGACAAATGTATAGTCTACACCTTCAGCCTTGAGTTCCTTAGCCCGATTTTCTGCCCGGCGGATTGCGTTACTATTGTAACCACCACACAAACCTCGGTCGCCAGTAATTACCAACAAACCTACTGATTTAACTTCGCGTTTTTTCAGTAGGGGTAGGTCAACATCTTCAAACTTTAGTCGGGTTTGCAAGCCAAATAATACTTGCGCCAAACGGTCTGCAAAGGGACGGGTAGCAATTACTTGTTCTTGAGCGCGACGGACTCTCGCCGCTGCTACAAGCCGCATGGCTTCTGTGATTTTTTTAGTGTTTTTGACCGACTGAATGCGATCGCGTATTGATTTGAGATTAGCCATAATCCGATTTTAGATTTTAGATTTTAGATTTTAGATTCGGAATTTCGGATTTTAGATTAGACTGATATCTAAATATTTGGACAAGTCTATTTAATCCAAAATCCAAAATCCAAAATCCAAAATTGTTACGCTGCTGCTTGGAAGGTCTTTTTGAACTCGGTAAGAGCCGCTTTCAAAGCAGTTTCTTCTGTATCACCAAGGGCTTTTGTACTTTGTACGCCTTGGAAATATGCAGTGTTAACATTTTTCAAGTAATCACGTAAACCTTTAGCAAAGGTAGTTATTTGAGTAACAGCAATGTCATCTAAATAACCGTTAATACCAGCATAAAGAATTGCTACTTGTTCAGCTACGGAGAGAGGGTCGTTTTGGGGCTGCTTGAGGAGTTCCCGTAAACGGACACCACGCGCCAACTGGTCTTGAGTGGCTTTATCTAAATCAGAAGCGAATTGTGCGAAAGCTTGTAAGTCGTCAAACTGTGCCAATTCCAATTTAATCTTACCAGCAACTTTTTTCATTGCCTTGGTTTGTGCCGCAGAACCTACACGTGATACTGAGATACCGGGGTTTACCGCAGGACGAATACCAGAGTTGAACAAGTCGGAGGATAAGAAAATCTGACCGTCGGTAATGGAAATTACGTTGGTAGGAATGTATGCAGATACGTCACCAGCTTGGGTTTCAATGATAGGTAGTGCAGTCATACTGCCTTTACCTAGTTCATCACTTAACTTAGCAGCACGTTCTAACAAGCGGGAGTGAATGTAGAATACATCTCCAGGATACGCTTCCCGACCTGGTGGACGACGTAACAGCAAGGACATTTGGCGATAAGCCTGAGCTTGCTTGGATAAGTCATCATAAATGATTAAGGTCGCTTTGCCTTTGTACATGAAATACTCAGCAATACTAGCGCCTGTGTAGGGAGCGAGGAATTGTAAGGTAGCTGGGTCACTGGCGTTAGCAGCAACAACTACTGTATAGTCCATCGCACCTTTTTCTTGTAAGGTTTGGACTACGTTGGCAACGGTGGAAGCTTTTTGACCGATAGCAACGTAAACGCAAACTACATCTTCACTTTTTTGGTTGATGATGGTGTCAATAGCGATCGCAGTTTTACCAGTTTGGCGATCACCAATGATTAATTCCCGTTGACCACGGCCAACAGGAATCATGGAGTCAATAGCGGTAATACCAGTTTGCATCGGTTCGTGTACAGACCGACGGGCAATAATCCCAGGTGCAGGGGATTCAATTAACCGAGTTTCGGTAGTTTTAGGATCACCTTTACCATCAATGGCGCGACCTAAAGCATCCACAACTCGACCAATTAGGGCATCACCTACACCTACTTGGGCAATTCTACCGGTAGCGGTTACAGAGCTACCTTCTTGAATACTCCGACCTTCACCCATCAATACCGCACCAACGTTATCTTCTTCTAAGTTTTGGGCGATACCGATTGTGCCATCTTCAAATTCTAGGAGTTCCCCAGCCATAGCTTTTTCCAAGCCATAAATCCGGGCAATACCGTCACCAACTTGTAGCACTGTACCAACGTTAGCAACTTTAACCTCTTGGTCGTATTGCTCGATTTGTTGTTGAATGATGCTGCTGATTTCGTCAGGTCTAATGGAAATGCTCATTTGTCGTGCTAATTAGTTTCACAAAGAAGTTAATGATAATTGGTGAAAAGGTAATTGGTGATTGGTGAAAAGGTAAAAATATTACTCAGTCCCCAGTCCCCAGTCCCCAGTCCCCAGTCCCCAATTTCTAGTTACTGCTTAAACGCAAAGAGAGACGACGTAGTTGTCCACGCAAACTCGCGTCAATTACTTGAGAACCAACTTTGATGATCACACCACCAATTAAGTCGCTGTCTATTTTGGTTTCTAGTTCCACTTGACGCGCTTTGGTAAGAGTGATGACTTTTTCTGTAATTGCTTGCTGTTGAGCTTCGGTAAGCGGAACCGCAGAAGTAATTTCAGCTAATACAGTTTGATTTAGCTGGCGTAATAGCACCAAATACTGCTGTAAAATTGGTTCTAAGAAAGCAATCCGTCTTCTGTCAACTAACAGCAGTAAAAAGTTACGGAGGTAGGAGTTTCCACCTTCCCCAAGTAATTGTTTGAGAACATTTTTCTTGTTCTCTTGCTTCACAAATGGATTGCTTAAAAAGTTGGTGAGTTCTTGACTCCCTCTTAATAAGCCCAGGAAAGTCCGTGTATCTTCCCCAACCTCTTCTGTTAAGCTTTGAGATTGAGCAATGGATAACAGTGCCTGTGCATAAGGCTGAGATATTTCAGCAGTTGCTGCATCACTTTTCATATCTCGCCTCCCAGTTGTGCGATGCTACTAGCAATTAATCTTTGTTGAGCATCTTCGCTGATACCACCCTTGAGTTGTCCTTCAACTTTTTGCAGTGCTTTAGCAACTACCTTTTGTCGAAGTTGGGAAATAGCTTTATCTAGGTCTGCATTCAAATCGGATGCTGCGGTTTCTTTCAACCGGGCTACATCCAGAATCGCTTGAGCTAAAATAGCCTCTTTAGCTGCTTGGGCATTTTCCCCAGCTACTTGGGTGATTCTCTGTGCTTCTTGCTGTGCTTGGGTCAACTGTCCTTGGGCTGTTGCCAAGGAAGTTTGAGCTTCCCGCAAGCGTCTTTCTGCATCTTGAATAACGCTTTCAATACTGGAGCGTCTTTCGGTCAAGATATTGGTTAAAACTTTGCGTCCAAAGTAGAATAGTATGCCAATCAGAATTACTAAGTTAATTAGATTGGTTTCCAGGATGTCTAGGTTTAGACCGAAACCGCCTTCTGCTGCGCCTTCTGCCATTTCAGAGTTAACAGCTTCTGCGGCAAGTAATAAGATATTGCCCATGTTACCCATCTACAAGTGCGCTGGTCGCTTGGTAATTCGTTGATTTTTCCCGACAGGGAAAAAAGTGCCAATGTTTTGGACACTTAAATTTCACCACATTTCTAGGCAATGCCCTAATGTGTTTATGCTTTCGTAGCACCAATTTGGTGATATAACAATTGCCAATAGTTAGGATATCAATTAATCATAGAAATCCTTCCATAACAGGGTTTTACTCCTGAATTGTGACTCCTGACTCCTGACTCCTGTTATATTATTTCACCAAAGCAGGTCCTAATAGTTTTTCTAGAATCTGGTTGCTGAGGGCATCAACTTGTGCTTCTAGGGTTGCCATGGCTGCTTGCTTTTGCTGCTCTATTTCTCTAGCAGCTTGTTCGCGTTGAGCTTGGGCTTCCTGTTGAGCTTCAGCTATTTTTTGTGCTGTAATTTTCTTAGCTTCATTCTGGGCAGCTTCCATAGTTACTTGTGACTGCCTACGAGCGGATGCTAATTGCTGCTCATACTCTTTGGTTAAGCTTTCAGCTTTAGCCAAGCGTTCACGAGCATCAAGGTTATTGGTACGGATAAAATTATCCCGATCATCCAATACCTTAGTCAGAGGCTTATAGAAAATTGCATTCAACACAGCCGCCAGCAACAAGAATTGCAATGCCATTAATGGCAAGGTAGCATCGAAATCAAACATTTCTCTCCTCTTTGGCTGGAATAGGAATTTGCTTGGCTAGTAACGTGATCCAGCCGTTGATAATTTTACGAATCTCTTTCTAGATGATCCATAAACTGCCAGTTTTTAGAGGCGTGTAGATGTCCAGTTTTTTACTTGCTGTGACATCTTGCACGTCTCTAGATTAACAAAACTTTTTCGGTCTTAGGCAAAAGGGTTAGCGAATAGCAATACCAAGGCAATTACCAAACCGTAAATTGTCAAGGATTCCATGAAGGCTAAGGTTAAAAGTAGTGTGCCGCGAATTTTGCCTTCTGCTTCGGGCTGACGGGCAATACCTTCTACTGCTTGACCTGCTGCATTACCTTGACCAAGACCAGGTCCAATTGAAGATAAACCGATAGCGAGAGCAGCAGCGATAACTGAAGCAGCTTGTACTAATGGATCCATGACGATTTTCCTTGCTTTAACTACAAAAATTACAAATGTACGTAACAATCTAGATATGTGTTTTCACACGGCACTAGGTTCTTAAATCGCCGTAGCGATGTTTTGAGCAAGTTTGCTCGTCTGATAGGGCAACGTGGCGCAAGCCATACTGTACTATCAACTGAGGGCGTTAATGCTCCTCATGTTCTTCTTCACCGTGTCCCTCTAAGGCTTCATGAATATACGCCCCGGCTAGGGTCGCAAATACTAGGGCTTGAATGGCACTAGTAAATAAACCCAAAGCCATTACTGGCAAAGGCACAAAGAGAGGCACGAGTAATACCAATACACCCACAACTAATTCATCCGCCAATATATTTCCAAATAGACGGAAGCTTAGGGAGAGAGGCTTGGTGAAATCTTCGAGAATAGCAATTGGCAACAGAATTGGTGTTGGCTCAATATATTTCTTAAAGTAGCCTAGACCTTTCTTGCTAAATCCAGCGTAGAAATACGCCAAGGAGGTAAGCAGTGCCAATGCGACGGTTGTATTGATGTCGTTGGTAGGAGCAGCTAGTTCACCAGCAGGTAATTTGATTAGCTTCCAGGGAATTAATGCTCCTGACCAATTTGATACGAAGATAAACAAGAATAGCGTACCAATAAATGGTACCCAGGGGCGATATTCTTTCTCTCCGATTTGGTTTTTCGCTATGTCCCGAATAAATTCTAGGGCATATTCCATGAAATTTTGGATGCCGCTAGGAATTTTTTGGACGTTTTTGGTGGCAGCTAGTGATGCTATTACTAGGATAGCAATCACAAACCATGAGGTGAGAAATACTTGCCCATGTATTTTAAGACTGCCCAGTTGCCACAAGAAGTGATGACCTACTTCCAATTCGGCGAGGGGAAAAGCATTGAAGGCGTTTAATACACTAAGCATGGGCGTTGTTCAAGATTTTCCCAAAAAATTGCAAATGGGAGGATTGTCTGTAAGGGTTTAGTAGTGCTAAACTCCTACAACTAGCTTTAAGCTTCAGGATTGAATACAGTTTGCACCAGATAGATGACGAGGGTAGCTTTGTAGGTGAGAAACCCCAAGAATATGGGCAAAATATGTAGCTGATGCCATTGGGTTGCCAATATAATCGGTATCATAATCAGAGCAAAACGATTTTTACTCAAACTTGGTTTTTCACCACCTAGCTTCTCAACATCTTTAGCCAGCATTTTTAAGTAAACCACACCTGTACACGCCCCAATGAAATAATTGAGGGCAATGTTTAATGAATAAAAAATCCACACAGAGATAAAAATAATCCCCGTCAACACAAGTGTGATTACTATCAACTTTTGATAAAGTTGATAGAACTCTCCAATAGAAGAACTAATTGGTTTTTCTACAAAACCAGATTCCTGATCTTGTTGTGTTGTCTGAGTGGGTGCAATTGATTCTTCTGACAAGCTCACAAGACTTGAAACCAGTACAGTTAAGATAAGATGACTGCACATTCAGTCAGTTGAATCATATCACGATCCGGTAACACTTCTTTAGAAAAAAACAATTAACTTATTTTTGGTCATTGGTCATTGGTCAGTTGTCAGTGGTCAGTGGTCAGTGGTCAGTGGTCAGTGGTCAGTGGTAACAGAATCATTTATGACTGATTTTTCATGAAGCGGGGGTTAGTAAGATTAGTTGTTGTTTGAGGAGATGTCTTACTCCGTGTAAGTCTAGCTCTAATTGGGCTAAAATGTTAGTCAATGTGGCAGAACCATCACATTTGTTTATGAACTCAAGTTCAATATTTCAGAATTGCTATGGAAATATCACATCCAGATATTATTGTCACCAGTCCAGATGGAGAATATTTGATTGTTGTTGAAGTAAAACTCAATGATGTCAGTATCCATCATGAAAATGTTATTTTTCAGCTTGAACGCTCGATGATTGAGATTGGTTGCTCCCTTGGCTTGCTTGTAGCAGGAGAGCGTGTTATTGTCCTACGGGATTCTTTTGATGATTCTCAGGGTTCATCAATTCACGTAGTGGGTGAAGCAAGACTTCCAAATTATTTATTACCACCAGCAGATGAGCAATGGAGGGGAAACCCTTATCTTGAGTTTGAATCACAAGTTCAGCGATGGTTAGAGAAATTGAAACTTCAAACTAATGTAGACAGTTTACCAGATGATTTGAAAAATTTGTTTAGCGGACGGATAATCAATGTTCTTCGACTTGGTGAAGTCAGGGCTGGTGGACCAAGGTTGAGTAAAGTTGCAAAATGAAGCCTCAAGCGGTTTTTGTCGAAACAAACTGGGTGGTAGATATTGTTGCACCTGCACATTTACAGAGTCCACAGGCGGCTGAATTGCTGTCACGTGCGGAAGCAGGAGAGCTTGAGTTACACCTACCTGCTATCTGTCTCACAGAAGCGAGGGAAACTATACCCCGACGATTTACTCCACGGACTGATTCTAACGATCTACGTAAATTTGTCCAATGGGCTAAAAGACAAGGGAAACTGACTACAGAAGATGCTAATGCAGCGTTTCGAGTTTTTGATAAGTTTGATGGATTGGTTACAAATGAATTAACAAAAGTTCCAGAAAGATTGAGAGAATTAGCCCAGCATCCACATTTGAATGTGTTTCCTCTTTCTGAGTCTATGCTAGAACGGCAAGTGTCTATTGGTGCAATGGATACTTCGTTAAAACCTTATGATATGGCTGTATTGGCGGCAATTCTTGTCAGGGCTGAGGATTTGCGACAAAATGGATTTTCATGGGTGGGTTTCTGTGAACTAGATTCTGATCTTCAACCTTGGGATAAAAATGGTGTGTTGAAGCCTATTCTTAGTGATCTCTACAATGCTTCTCGAATCTGGGTGTATCGAGATTTTTTGGTGGAAGATGTAGATGAACTTCCCCAAGGATGGTTCTCTCCTAATTAACCCGGTGTCATTGACACTCTCACCGGCTAAAGCCGCTGAGATTCTTGGTTCAACGAGTCCACTTAGCTCAGATCCCTTGCAGTATCTAAGCCAGAGGTGGTTCTCTCCCCAAGCGTTAACTTTCCCTCTGCCCGAAGGTAGTTGCATTGCTGCAAATTTTGCTTGAGTTTAAATTCTGTGTTGTCTAGCTCCCATGAAAATTTTACCTATTCCTGGGCAGGAAACTAAAACTATGGAATAGAACCCATATCTTCAATTGTCAAGGTACAGAAAAGCCGTTAGGCAGTTAGGTTTTTAGACAGGTTGATTACCATTCCTGTTGTGAACAGTATAACATCATTGAGAGCAAAGATAATAAAACTTCGCGCACGTCGACCAATCTTCATAAAAAGAAAGACTCTATGCGGTTAAAACCGCACGAGTCGCTTATATCTCAGGTCTAAAGACACTGAGCTTTACGCTTGCCGGATGCTCTTGTAAAATCATTTGTTGTTTCAAAAGATTTCTAACTCCATCTAAATCAAATTGCACTTTGTTTAAAATCTCTGCGACGGTAGATTTCCCATCACATTTCTGCATAAATTCAAATTCGGCTGTTGATAAGTTAACTATTTGGTAATCATAGTTAAATAAACATTGACTAGGAAAACCATCTATGCAAGGGTTCAGTTCGGGAATTGCGGTTAGTAGTGTGTTATCTGCTGTCCAATCGGTTTTGGGTATGGGGGGACGACTCAGAAAAAATTCGTAATGGGTTACTTCTGGATTCAGTAATTCTATCAGTCTGTAACGTTGACGTTCTGTTAATTCTTCGGCTCGTTCAATTAACTCTGGTGCTTTTTCTAGAAGCTTTTCGAGTTGCCAAAATCCAGGATTGGAAAAACCTACAAAGTCTAAACCAGAAGCATCTATTAATTGAAATAGTGTATCAATATTGTAATCAGTTTCCTGGGGATGTACGTACATATCGGCAAAACATTCATCCCGCTGGTTTTCCATTGCCCATCTTTCTTTTTCTCGCTTGACAATGCGGTTATTTTCTGGTAAGGAAGCAAATATTTTTCGTCCAACTTGAACACCATCACGGTAGTCACCGCGTTTGTTACCTTGGAGAAGTGCGATCGCTTTTTGCATTAGTTGTATTTCCCATCTTCCTAATTCTCCATACACAAAGATGTGCATTATTCCACCTGGAGCGAGTTTTTTCGCTAAGGCTTGAATACCACGAATGGGATCTGGGAGATGATGAAGCACACCAACGCAATTAATTAAATCGAATTCTCCTGGTATCTGTTCCACGTCATAGATACTCAGGTGATGAAATTCTACACGGTCAGCACCGGAGCTTTGACACCGTTTTTTTGCTACTTCTAATGTACCAGCACTTAAATCTATTCCTACTACCTGCGCGTGGGGGTTGAGATGGACTAAATATTCTGTTCCGACTCCTGAACCACAACCAGCATCTAATATGCGGATATCTTGCTTTTGTGGTTTTCTCCCTGTGCAGAAGTTGTATGCAGATAACCAATTCCAACGCCAATTATATCCTGGTGGTGGTTCGTCGAGGATGGGTTCTGGGGGGAATGGATAGGTATCGTAGAGTTTCGCAACAGCAGCACTTACTTGGGAGTCGGACATATTCAGGATTAACGCAGCATCTTTGAGTTTACCGGATGGGGGGATTTTGGGCAAAGAATAAATTCTGACCATTCGTAGGGGTTTAGCATTGCTAAACCCTTACTGTTGATAGATATGGGTATTGATTCCGTTAAAACACTCGTGTTAAAATAGGTATTAACCAGTAAAATCTAAACTAGACATTTTACATTCTATATTTGATTAACCAGGAGTATCAAAAATGCCAGTAGGTTTACCTGAATTTGTGGAAAACCCGGAAAATCGTTGTCCGGTAATTCTCTTGCTTGATACCTCTGGCTCAATGTCAGGACAGTAGAAGTTGCTATTGTCACTTTTGGACCTGTGAAACTGACGCAAGATTTTGTCACTATAGACCAGTTTACAGCGCCCAAGCTAGAAACAGAGGGTGTAACACCAATGGGTGAAGCTATAGAATACGCTTTAGATTTATTGGAACAACGCAAACAGTCTTATAAGGATAACGGTGTTCTCTATTATCGTCCTTGGGTATTTTTAATTACCGATGGTGCGCCTACAGATGCTTGGGAGGGTGCAGCGCAAAGGGTGAGGGAAGAAGAAGCACAGCGCCGAATGTTGTTTTTTACTGTTGGTGTTCAAGGTGCAGATATGAACAAACTTAGACAAATTGCACCTCCAGAACGTCCTCCAGTGACGCTGAATGGCTTAGATTTTCGCTCTTTATTTGTTTGGCTTTCCACTTCCATGAAACGGGTTTCTAGTGGCAAAGTAGGGGAAGCTGTGGCATTACCGCCGGTGGGATGGGGTCAAATTACTACTTAGAGGGTGTATAAGCTAGAAGAACCTCTCCCTAACCCTCTCCTAGGAGGAGAGGGAACATGAAAAAATGAGTTTTCATACAGGGAGTTTTAAAGCCTCTCTCCTTGCAGGGGAGAGGTTTACAAGAGGGGTTATAAAGTCTAATAAAATATACAGGATTTATTTATTGTGGGTTGGAAAGCTATAGCGCGTTATGCAACGGGAACGAGTCATAAGGAGCAAAAAATACCTTGTCAAGACTGCGGAAATTATCGCATTTTTAATGATGTGATTGTGGGTGCAGTTGCTGATGGTGCTGGGAGTGCTAAATATTCTCATATTGGTTCTGAATTGGCGGTAAAGACTGTAATTAAATGCTTTGCTGATATTAATGAACTTCCTGATAAACAAGGTTTTTCTCAACCACTTTCGGAAATTGAAGCTAAGGAAGTTTTTACTAAGTTTGTCAAGGAAGTTATTATTGCGTTAAACAAGCAAGCAACTAATAAATGTTATTCTGTTCATGATTTAGCTTGTACTCTGTTAGTTTTTATAGCGACTCCTGAATGGGTTGCAGCCATGCAAATTGGGGATGGATTTATGGTGGTGCGTTCCCAAGATGCAGAATATCAATTGTTGTTTGAACCAGATAAGGGGGAATTTTTCAACGAAACAACTTTTGTCACTTCAGCTAATGCGCTGGAGGAAATGCAGGTAAAGGTGATTTTAGGAAAGCAAGAGTTTATTTGTGCTTCTACTGATGGATTAGAAAAAGTGGCAATTCGCTTGAGTGACTGGAAACCTCATGCGCCATTTTTTAAGCCTTTTGAGGAATATTTGCGAGAAACAGATAAACCAGAAGATGATGAAAAATATGTAATTGATTTTCTCAATTCTGAAAGGTTAAATTCTCGTACTGATGATGATAAAACTTTGCTTTTGTGTCTTTTTGGAAAGGAGATTTAGTAGAGAAGAACCTCTCCCTAACCCTCTCCTAAGAGGAGAGGGGACATGAAAAAATGAGTTTTTGTACAGGGAGTTTTGAAGCTTCTCCCCTTGCAGGGGGATTTTCTAAGAACCTCTCCCTAACCCTCTGCTAAGAGGAGAGGGGACATGAAAAAATGAGTTTTTGTACAGGGAGTTTTAAAGCTTCTCCCCTTGCAGGGGGATTTTCTAAGAACCTCTCCCTAACCCTCTCCTAAGAGGAGAGGGGACATGAAAAGATAAGTTGTGAAACGAGGCATTTTAAAGCCTCTCCCCTTGCAGGGGAGAGGTTTGGAGAGGGGTCAAAAATTGACTTTGCAACTTTTTAAATACCATTTGATATTTAATTTAACCCATCTAATTAAAATTATATGACAGTTCTTACCTGTGCCAGTACGGGAAAATCAATTACTCTATTGGGTAAAGAGATTGCTAATAGTGGTGAAGCGAAAGTTTGGCGAACTAATCAAAATGGTTATTTAGCTAAAATTTACCATTCTCCAACACCTGAACGGGTGCAGAAGTTAGCGGTAATGATAGCACATCCACCCACAGAACCAAATTCCCATCTTCATCATGTTTCTTTTGCTTGGCCTAAGTCGGCGTTGAAAAATGCTCAGGGTGATTGTGTGGGCTTTTTGATGCCTGAAATTAAGGATGGAAAAGAACTTCTTGATGTTTATAATCCCCGTCGTCGTAAAGCTTTAAAACTTGAGATTGATTGGCGGTTTCTGCACACAACGGCGCTGAATATTGTCTCAATTATTGAAGCACTGCACGCTGCTGGTTATGTTTTGGGAGATATTAAACCACAAAATATTTTAGTTAATAATCGGGCTTTACCTTCAATTATTGATACTGATTCTTTTCAGGTGATAAATCCGAAAAATGGTAAGGTTTATCATTGTTTAGTTGGTTCTGAGGGATATACTCCACCGGAACTGATTGGAAAAGATTTTGATAGTATTGAGCAAACGGAAGTACATGATAGATTCCGGTTAGGAGTAATTATCTATCAATTATTATTTGGTGGTAATAATCCTTTTCAGGGAAAATGGACTGGTGCGGGGGAAATTCCAGATATAAATGAACTTATCTGTCAGGGTTTATGGGTTAATGGGTCAACTAATTTAATTGCAGCAGTAGCAAGAACAATTCCTCTGGAGATTGTTTATCCAGAGGTTCAGCAATGTTTTCTGAGATGCTTTAATGATGGGCATAAAAATCCTAATTTCCGCCCTACGGCTAGGAAGTGGTTGGAGGCGTTAAAAGTAGGGAATGATAGGCTAACTATATGTGGCAGGGTAGATAATCATTACTATAGCCGAACTTATGGTAAATGCTATTGGTGCGATCGCTCTACAAATCTTGGTGTTGATATTTTTCCTGGTGTTGTTAAAGCAAAACCATCTGCTGTGGTGGAATCAACGATTTTTGCAGCTACTAACACCCTAGAACTGGTTAAGCAAGAAGGAAATATAATAACTGTAGTTGGTCAAGTTGCTAATACTCGCCATCTTAGCAGCATAAATATATTCTTTATTAACTTTGGTAACGTTTCTAGTCTCGTCAACGGTTATAGTCCTTTTGCAATTGTTATATTTTCAGAAGGTTTAAAAAATTTATCTAATTCTAGAAGCTTAACAATTACTCAATTAAGTAATTGGGTTGGAAGTTATATCAAAATTACGGGAACTCTTGAAGTACATCAAAAATCAAGTTGTAATACTCCACAGATAATACTAAAAGATTCAAACCAAATAAGTCTAATTAGTCAAACTGAAGCTAATAACCCACATTCCGCAGATGTGACTCAGATTATTGATATTTTTACGATATTTTTGAAAAATTCCAGTCAGGAAAATTTTATCTACCTAATTTTTCTGGCTGAGGTTAACATTATCTGCCAAAAAATAGAGCCTATTAAGTA
>JANMEE010000187.1:0-41246 GCA_031376645.1 Dolichospermum sp. OTE_75_concoct_329_sub
TACTTAATAGGCTCTATTTTTTGGCAGATAATGTTAACCTCAGCCAGAAAAATTAGGTAGATAAAATTTTCCTGACTGGAATTTTTCAAAAATATCGTAAAAATATCAATAATCTGAGTCACATCTGCGGAATGTGGGTTAGAGCTTTTCTACTAGAGTCAAAGCCTCCAACTTGTTTAGATGGATCTTTTCTGGGATTTGCTTTATCAGACCAAATTTTCAAGTAGTAATTATTACCATCATCAGTAGACCATAATTCATAAAGATAATCACCTCCTCTACCCTCACTTCTCAAGTAGTCAGCTAGTGCTGTAGTTGATATAGAGAGAAGGGTAGATATAGCCAACATGGGAATTAGGACTATTTTCGATATTTGACTTGTTTTCATAGATACACCACTAACCGCTTGCATTTTTACTATAAAGCAATCGCCTATCCTTGTCTAGAATCAAACTTTGTCCCTTTGCGTTTTGGCGGAAAATAAAAGTTGATAACATCCTCAAGATAGATACAGCCTCTCTAAAAATATGCGAAAATAAAACTACAAACATCTCTTGAAAAACTTAACCCCATTTTCTATTTTTAACTCCTGAACTCCTATTTCCAGGGGGTGAACCCATGATTGATACAAGTAACGATATAAGAATTATCTCTTTAATTCCGAGTGCTACGGAAATCATCGCTAAACTGGGTTTATTTGACGCTATTGTGGGGCGATCGCATGAATGTGACTATCCTCCCGAAATCGTCAACCTTCCAGTTTGTACACAAGCACGGTTGAATGGTGACGCTAATGGACATTCTGATCACAACGAAGCCAGCGATATATTGCAATCTGCTCTAGGTATCTACAAAATTAAAGTTGATGTCTTAGAGAAATTGCATCCTACCCACATTATCACCCAAGATCAATGTGATGCCTGCGCTGTAAGTTTACCAGAAGTAGAAAAAGCAGTTGCCCAACTTACCCACAGTTCACCGCAAATAATTTCCTTACAACCCAGTACATTACAGGATCTTTGGGGTGATATTGAGCGGGTTAGTCACACATTTGGAGTAGATTCAGTAGAAATACTGGAAAACTTAGAAGCTCGTGTAAGAATTTGCAAGCGTAGACTGCAAGGACTTTCTCTCGCTGAAATGCCGAAAGTGGCTTGTATTGAATGGACAGATCCTTTAATGACTGCTGCAAATTGGGTTCCTGAATTAATCAACTTAGCTGGGGGACAACCATTATTTAGCCTCATGGGTAAACCTGCAACCCATGTCAAATGGGAAACATTGGTAGCTAGTAACCCAGATGTGATTATTTTTATGCCCTGTGGCTTTGATTTACAACGGACTCAGCTAGAAACCGATGTATTAACTCAACGTCCAGAATGGAAGAAACTCCATGCAGTCCAAAGTGGAAGAGTTTTCATTACTGATGGTAACGCTTACTTTAACCGTCCTGGACCACGATTAGTAGATTCTTTGGAAATTTTGGCAGAAATATTGCATCCAGATATTTTCGACTATGGTTATAAAGGTACTGGTTGGAAAGTTTTGTAGTTATTGCCGGGATTGATATTGCCCACGATATCCTGGTTTTGGTGGGCAATGCCCACCCTACAATACTCTATATCTATTTTTTTACTATTAACTAATGTTATTACGGGTATATCTGTGTTTGACACCTATGGGAAAATATTCAACATCACCAACGGGTTTTAATTCTACTACAGGAGTTTGATATTGTGGAGGAACATAATTAGCAAATTCACTATTCAAACGCAATAATTGGGACAGAATAGAAGTAGTAATAGATAATCTTTTCTCTTCTTGATCTTCTACTCCTGGTGCTAACTCTACAACTACAGATAAAAAGCGATTTTTGTCTACATCTTCTTTTACCTGTAATACAAATTTACCCGTTACCCATTCTCTAATAATTGGTTGTTCTAATCCTACCGTCACATTTTCTGGATAAATATTTGCGCCAAAATAGGAAACTGTAAAGTTAGAACGTCCGAAAACATAAACAAAAGGTAATTGATGAATTCCGCGATGATTCTCTAATTCAGTGATAGAATCAAAATTCCAATTTGCTAAAAACTCTAGCATTTCTGCATAAGTAATTAAGCCACCATGATCGCCAATATTATATCTAATTAAAGGCACACCATTATCACCGGAAAATAGTAAATTGCCTTCTTCCACTTCAAAAAACCGACTGATAGGATCATATTGAACTAAAGTAGGTAAACGAGATTCCCCAAATAATGCTTTTGCTGCGTCAGGTTTAGCTGCTAAAAACCGCCGAATACAAATACTTAAAGGGGTTTCATTTCCTAAAACTCCCGCGTCTGCTGTTCCATACATAGAAGCAAAATCATGACAGGGATTTTCAGAACCTATTCTTTGGGCTACTAAATTACGCCATTCTTCACTAAATACTTCTCCTGCCATAACTAACTTAATATTATATTGTCCCCATTGCATTCCATTGGCAATACCCGTATCAATGACATCTTTGAGAAATGGGGGATATCCTAATAATACAACTTGCTCAAAATTGCCACCTAATTCTTGGACAATTCGCAAAATTTCCGCTTTATTATTCCCTGGAGTAATGACGGTAATTGGATAACCTTTCGCAGCTAAATAACGACAACAATTAGTTGTAAATATTCCCCCTACCCAAGTTCCCAAGGCAAAAGAAATTACTGCTAAACTAGATTTAGTATCAGCATGAAAACTATCATGAAAAATCTGCTCAAAGCGGGTGGCTATTTGTAGTTCATCAGTAAAGGAACGTGGCCAAAATGTGGGTTTACCTGTTGAGCCAGAGGAAGCTGCAATCATATCACAGCCTCCTATATTTCCATTATTACACAATTGGGGCAAAGAATAACGGGAAGTATAATTTTCTTTATTAATTTTTGGTAAGTTCTGGAAATCTGCTAATGTTTGAATATCTTGAGGATTGATGCCTTGTTCTGCTAAAAATGCCTGGTAAGCGGGTACACTAGCAGCTACATCTTGAAATAATGTCAAAGCTATTTTTTGACTATCAATATGAAGATGTTGTTCTAGTTTCTGGGCTAAGGGAGTTGATATAAAATGTTCTAATCCCAGAATTGCCCTTTGTGTCGGTATTTCGTGTTTCATAAGAGTTGTGTGTAAAAAACTTAGTTACTCTTTAGGTGAAAATTCAGGAGCAAAGGAGTCATCGAATCAGAATAAATTGCCATAATTTTACCTCAAATCTTCTTTCTTTCTCCTGACTCCTGACTCCTGACTCCTGACTCCTGAATTCTTTAGTCAGTATTTTATCTGTAAATTCCATTTTTTAGTGTTTTATTCTCCTATGAATCTAATTTCCTGGAAAATTTTGACAGCAGCCACTTTAGGCGTTGCTATTCCTTGGCTTCCCTCCAATGCAGTTATTCCTCCTACGACTTATGCAATTACTCAGCTAGTCCAAAGTATTCAACCTATTTTCACATTTAAAGAATCGGCAAGAGTTCCCGCAATTATTATTAGTGCTGATGGTAAAAAATTAATCGGTGGTAGTCGGTCGGGAAGTATTAAAATTTGGAACTTACAAACTGGTAAACTCCTAAACACTCTGACATCAAAATCAGAAGGTGTTACGTCTCTGGCTATGGGTGGGAAAAATGGGCAGATTCTTGTTAGTGGAGATATTGATCATACGGTCAAGGTTTGGAATTTGTCTACGGGCAAACTACTTTTCACAATCGCGGCACATTCACTGCCAGTGGAAGCGGTTGCTATTAGTCCTGATGGCAAAACTCTTGTTAGTGGTAGTGATGACCGTCAAATCCAGATTTGGAATTTACAGACTGGAACACGACTTCGGACTCTTGTAGGACATTCAGACTATATTAGTCGTCTTGCTATCAGTGCCGATGGGAAAACTCTTGTCAGTGGTAGTGGTGGTAATGGTGCGGCGAAAGAGCAAGTTAAATTGTGGAATTTACGGACGGGAAAACTGTTGCACAGTATGGAACATCCACCGGGTGTTGGTGCTTTGGCTATCAGTTTGGATAACAAGGTTGTGATTAGTGGTAGTTTTGGTCAGCTTGTGAATAAAGATAGTGCCATTAATACTCTGAAGCTGTGGGAATTAGGTACGGGCAAATTGTTGCGCGATTTTACCCAGAACACAGATTCAATTGAGTCAATCATTCTTACTCCAGATGGAAAAACTATGATTACTGGCAACTTTAATGGCAAAATAAAGTTCTGGAATTGGCAAACAGGGAAACTACTCTCAACGATTAGCGGTGATTCAGATCCAGTAGAGGCAATTGCAATGAGTCCCGATCAAAAAACTCTTGCTAGTAGTAGCGAGGATGGCACAATTAGAATTTGGCAACTACATTAAGCAATTTAAAAACAATTGAACGCGGATAAACGCAGATGGACGCAGATAAAGATGTATCAATAAAAATTTTTTTGCCAGATACTGCAAGAACGTAAATTACGTTGCTGCTTTTGTAGCCATTGATAACTCTCTATTTATCCTCCAATATTATGCAAATATATTGCAGTCAACAGCACATAAATAATGGTAGTCATCGCTTTTGTACTCATTGTGGTGAAGCATTACCCTTGAATGTGGGACAGGTTATTGATAATCGTTATGAAATTGCGCGGATCTTGGGACAAGGTGGTTTTGGACGCAGTTATTTGGCAATTGATCGGCAAAAATCCCGAAAAACCTGCGTTTTAAAGGAATTTGCTCCCAATGTTGTCAAACCGCAGGATTTAGAAAAGGCTAAGGAACTGTTTGAACGAGAAGCCAGTGTGCTTAAGAAAATTCAACATGACCAAATTCCGCGTTTTCATGCTTCTTTTGCCGCCAAAATTGGGAGTAAGGATTTTTTCTTTTTGGTGCAAGATTATATTGAAGGTGATAATTATGATCAATTATTTATACAGCGTCAAAGTCAGGGAAAATCTTTTAGTGAGGAAGAAGTTATTAATTTATTGCACAATATTCTGCCTGTGCTGAGTTATATTCATTTTTTAGATATAGTTCACCGCGATATTTCCCCGGATAATTTGATTTTACGCGAAAGTGATAATTTGCCTGTATTAATTGATTTTGGTGGTGTTAAACAGTTGCCAGCTTCTCAGGGTTTTTGGCGGACACAATTGGCTGTAAATGCAACTTTATTAGGTAAAAAGGGATACGCACCTGAAGAACAGTTACTTCAGGGAAAGGTATATAAAAATAGTGATTTTTATTCCTTGGCGGTGACGGCTTTGGTATTAATAACAGGGAAAGAACCAAATTTACTTTATGATAGCTATAATGGCGTTTGGTTTTGGGGTAAGGAAATTAAAGTAAGTCCCAAATTAGAGGCTGTCTTCAAGAAGATGTTGGCATATAAGCCGAGCGATCGCTATCAAAAAGCCGAACAAGTTATTAAAGATTTACCTCCACCATCTATTGTATCTACACCACAGATTATGCAAACTTCTAACAATAATCCCCATCCTTATATTACTAAGTTAAAAACAGAGGTGGTAGCACCGGGTATCAAACGCGCTCGGACTCTTCATGGTGGTGTCAAGAATCAGACGACATTGTTTGTACAAAAAATACCGATGCCAGTATGGTTGCGGCCTTTTACTGTCAGCTTTATCATGAGTACGGGAATATTATTAACTGGTGCAGGTTTCTTTGCTTTAGGAAATTTTGCAGTCAAGGGAATAACATCAATTCAAGTTCCTAAAATTGAAGTTCCCAAAATCCCATCTATTCATAATTCTGGAGGTGAGAATAATGGTAAACGCAGTATTCAACAAGTTTTTAGTCGTGTCCAACAGTTAGAAATTTCTTCGGTATTTTTTACAAATACAGTTAATGAAGTTTTCTATGCCCAAAAGCCAGAGTTAAACAGACGCAAGTTAACTGAGAAGTCGGAAGATGCGGCTTTACGTGAACAGTGGAATCATGTTGCTGATCAGTTGTTAAATAATCTAGAAAAGGCTAATTTAAGTGAAACAGCGAAAAAGAAAATAGGTAGTTATAGTCAACAAGATGCTCACCGCTGGGATCAACTTGCTAAAGCTGGAAAATTGGGTAAATATAAATCTTTTCAGGATTTGCGTGCAGACACATATCAGACATTTGAACCGTTGTTTCCTGGTCAAAAACGGGGAAATTTAAATCAACAAACTTTTCTCCAAATCTGGTACGCGATCGCATCTGATAAAGTAGGGAATAAGTAATGACTAATAACCAATGACTGGGCGCAGGCCCTGCGCCCCTACTGACTAATGACTAATATTTATTGTTCTCAAGGGCATCAAAATCCGTCTGGTAGTAGGTTTTGTCTTCAATGTGGGGAGAAAATTGCCAATGTACCGACATCTGTAAATCAGGGTATTCAACCAGGGCAAATTTTAGGCGATCGCTATGTTATTATTCGTCAAATTGGCCAAGGAGGATTTGGCACAACTTATTTAGCCCAAGATATTAACCGCTTTCGAGAAAATTGTGTTCTCAAAGAATTTTCTCCCCAAGTACAAACTCCTTATGTTGTCAAAAAAGCAGAGGAACTATTTCAGCGAGAAGCCAGCGTTCTTTATAAATTACAACATCCCCAAATTCCGCGTTTTCGGGAACTATTACGCATCAATTTACAAAGTAAAGAAAGTCTTTTTTTAGTCCAAGATTATGTAGATGGTGAAACTTATAATTCTTTATTAAATAATCGTAAACAACGGGGTTTAAAATTTACAGAAGCAGAAATCCGCCAATTATTACAGCAACTTTTACCAGTTTTAGAATATATTCATTCCCTTGGTGTTATTCATCGTGATATTTCTCCTGATAATTTAATGCTGCGTAATAGTGATCAATTACCTGTGTTAATTGATTTTGGAGGTGTTAAACAAGTAGCCGCAACTGTTGCTTCTCAATATTATCAAACAGGGACAACTGCATCTCCTACCAATGGCACTTTGTTAGGAAAAATAGGATTTGCACCCCCAGAACAAATGCAAACAGGTATGGTGTCTACCCACAGTGACTTATATGCTTTAGCTGTAACAATGTTAGTTTTACTGACGGGTAAACAACCTCAAGAATTAATTGATACTTATAATCTTACTTGGCAATGGCGGCGGGAAGTAAAACTAAGTTCCGCATTCGGACAAATAATAGATAAAATGTTATCACCAATTGCCAGCGATCGCTATCAAACAGTTCGTCAAGTTCTCCAAGCACTCAATCCCCAACCTATTAGCTATCAGCAAACTCAACCTCCCACATCTGCAACTATCGCTATTTCTCCCCCGAAAATTCCAGTTCCCGAACCTGTGATTATTCCCACTCTTCCCCAACCAGGTATTTGGACGGGAAAAAATGTTTTTATTCTCGTCATTGGATTGACTATTGGGGGTTATTGTTGGTGGAAATTCAAAACCCCTACTCATAATTTACAGGGAAGTAATGCGACAATTATGTCTAGTCCCAATTCCCCGGAAACCGCAAAACCCGAAGTTAAGTTTTCACCAGAGGAAATACAACGCAAACAAAAATTGAAAGATCGCCGTGAAGAATTAGGTATAAATTATAAATTTTATATTGCGCTGGTAAATCAAATATTTAGAGAAAAAGATCCCAGTTTAAAAGGGCGCAAACTCACTGATAATCCAGAAGATGAAAGTTTAAGGGCAGAATGGGATAAAACCGCTGCCGAAGTCCTAGAAAAGCTGTCAAAAATCACTTCTGATTCCCGTCATCAACTGGGGAATTATAATTCATCCATACTCGATAACTGGAAAGCCCAAGTCAATAAAATTAACGTTGGGAGTCGTTCTTTATCTGATTTAGGTGATGCCGCTTTTTTCAGTGAATTTCCTGAACAAAGAGGTAAGAATTTTCGAGAACAACCTATTAGACAAGTTTGGTACGCATTTGTCAATGATCAACTTAACACCATTCTTACTAAAAACGCATTTGAAAGAATAGTTTTTGCTGAAGGTACTACAGGTAAAACAGTGAGTGGCAGTCTGCAACCAGGAAGAGGTAAAGTTTTCATTGCTGGACTAGCCAAAGATCAAAATATGGAAGTTAAGCTAGAAGCAAATTCAAAGGTTTTACTATCAATTTATTCTCCTTCTGGGAAAATTCAATTTTTAGAAAATTCTCAAGAACGGACTATATCCAAAATATTACCAGAAAAAGGATTCTATGAATTTGTCGTTGTTTCCACAGCCTCAGAACCCGTAGATTATGAACTAACTGTAACAGCAGAAAATCCTCCAGAACCAGAACCTACAGAAACACCAACGGAGGAACCAACTCCGACGGAAACATCCACACCTGAAAGTAATTAAAAAACTTTCTTCTTTCTTTCTTCTTCTCTGACTCCTGATTCCTGACTCCTTCTTCTGACTCGGTGACTCCTGACTCCACAAAAGGGGCAACCACAGGGGGTTTGCCCCTACTGGGTAAAGTTATCCCTGATTTGGGTTGCTGTTTTTGTAGCTTTTTTGGGAATGTGAGCGCAGATTTAAGCCATTTCATAACTATATTATTGTTTAATCGGCAGTTGGATAATAAATTCAGTTCCCTGACCAATATTCGAGAAACATTCTAATTTACCATGATGTTTTTCTGTAATAATTTGATAGCTGATAGCCATACCCATCCCTGTACCTTTACCTACTTCTTTAGTGGTGAAAAATGGGTCAAAAATGCGATTCATAACATCTTCTGGGATTCCGTGTCCATTATCTACAATCGCAATTTGTATCCATTGATGATCTATAACTTTCGTTCTAATGGTAATTTGATGAGGATTTGTTTTATTTTCTATTGAATTTAGGTTAATATTATTTTCCTCAATAGCATCAATCGCATTAACTAAAATATTCATAAATACTTGATTTAATTGTCCAGCAGAGCATTCTATTTCCGGTAAATTGCCATAATCTCGAATAATTTCAATTTCTGGTTGTTCAGAATTAGCTTTAAGACGATGTTGTAAAATTAATAAAGTGCTGTCAATACCATCATGCAAATTAACCTCTTTAAACTCCGCTTGATCCATCCGAGAAAAATTACGTAAAGATAAAACAATATCACGAATCCGTCGAGTTCCTACTTCTATAGAATTAATTATTTTTGGCATATCTTCTACTAAAAATTCTAAGTTAATTGCCTCTGATAGATTTTCAATTTGTGGGTAATTTTTGCCATGAATTTCTTGATATAATGCAACTAGGTTTAATAGGTCTTTAGTAGATTGTTTAAGATAGTTAATATTGCCATAAATAAAACCAACCGGATTATTAATTTCATGGGCAACTCCTGCTACTAATTGACCCAAACTAGACATTTTTTCACTTTGAATAACTTGTGCCTGGGTTGATTTTATTTGCACAAGGGCATTCTGTAATTCTAGAGTTCTTGCTTCTACCCTTTCTTCCAAAGTCTCATTAACCTGTTGAAGACGAAATTCTGCTAATTTGCGTTCAGTAATTTCCAATTCCAAATCTTGATTAATTTTCACTAACTGGGCTGTGCGTTCCTCCACCCGTTGTTCTAGCTTTTGATTAATCTCCTTAATTTCTGCTTTTGCTGCCTGTAATTCTAATTGATGTTGAATACGAATAAGAACTTCTTCAATTTGAAAAGGTTTAGTAATATAATCTACACCTCCCACATTAAAGGCTTTGACTTTATCAAAAACATCATCTAAAGCGCTTAAAAATATTACAGGAATATGACGAGTAAGTTCATTAGATTTGAGCTTTTGACAAACTTCATAACCATTCATTTCTGGCATATTGATATCCAGTAAGATCAGATCAGGGTAAGTAGTTTGTACAGCCATTAAGGCCATCGTCCCACTTTTAGCACAACGAACTTGAAAGCCTTCTTTTGTGAGAGTAGCCGACAAAACCCGTAAATTATCTGGTAAATCATCGACAATGAGGATTAATTTTTCACCAGCAGAAATCATAGTGGTATTTATGCAACATATAGATATTCACTTTAATTTCTGATAACTTGTTTAGCCCTTGTGGTAACGCATTAGCAGAAATATTCAACAATAAGTGTAACATTTTTATATACATAATTGATACAAAAAAATAGAGATATATCTAAGAGGGTGTTTGATAGCGTAGCGTGGCGTTAGCCATAAAGTATTAAATAAAACCAATAATCTCCAAAAACCTAACCCCCCGGCCCCCTTCCCTACGTTAGCGCAGCGTGCCGAAGGCTGGGAAGGGGGGTTTCAAAGCCTCTCCCCGCTTCGGGGAGAGGTTTACAAGAGGGGTTAATTTATACCTTAAAAACTTTTAAAACATCCTCTAACACTCTGGAGATTAAGGATTAAAAATAATTACATGATTTATCCCTTGAGGATATCTTTCACTATTATTATTAGTTTGGAAAAACTCAATCCTAAAGTTAGAATTTTTATCAGGAAAATTAGCAGATTGTTTTGCTGTTGAATTAGCTATCACATCCTGAAAACCAGATATTAAAGCTGTAGTTATAGTTAACAAAGATAGAAAAACCCGCTACAGCAATACTATAGCGGGTAAAATTAACAATTGCAGTTAGAGAACTCCATAGAATGATTGATCCTGTTTTCATGTCATTTCCCTGAAGCTTGTCCCCGTGAAAACGGGGAAGGGGAATCCAGAAATTATTTATGTTCCATAAGACAATATGCATTCCCGCAAAAGCGGGAATGACATTGAAAATGGTTTCTAAAAGTTATGCAAGCCATTCCAGAACAGCTTCATCTTTGGTATTAGTATGACGAGAAGGTGTTTCGCGCTCAAACTTCATGTGAATAGAACGGGTTTGCTCACCATCGGCAGCAACAGCGAGAATTGGGTAGTCAATTACACCATCTTGAAAGGACATTTGGAAGCGGAATGTACCATCTGAATTGAGTTTAATGGGACGACCACCAATAGTTACATTTGCATCAGGTTCAGTTGCACCGTAAACAATCAACTCAGCATCAGCAACTAACCAGAATTTGCGAGGACGCACAGGTATAGCGGAAGCGGAGAAACCGACACCGGACATTCCTACACCGGACATGGTTAAACCAGATACGTTAGGAACAGCCCACATACCCACACCAGAGGGGAAAACGTAGGAACTGAGAGCTTGTTCAGGAGCAGCAGAACCGGGGACGTGCTGCATAGAACCAAATATAGAACCTGCAACCCGTTGAGCTTCAGCCGATTCTGCTAGATCAAAGATTTGTTCATAAATGGGGTTGCCATTAGCGCCAGCAGTAGTAGCAGCGGTTGGTAACTTCTTAGATGGGGGAACAAGTTCGTAGAAGGTCTTACCGCGCAGGTCTTCTTCAAAGTCTACAGTGATGAAGACATCTTCAATCCAATCAGAAGGATAGACGGGGGGAATATGCACTCTAGCCGAACGCGCTAATACCAACCAACCACCATCAGCGGTGCGATAACCTACATCTATCACATAATCACGATCGCTCACGGGAATTGGCAAGTACCATTCTCTTGCTAGTTCATCAGCAGGGTATTCTTGAATACTATGGGGACTTTGATAATCTAGATCAAGATCGGTGACATCATAAATCCGCAATGCTAGGCTTTGTCCACCTTGACGACGTAGTGCTTCTTTATGGTCGTTAGGAATATCCCAGTATGTATAAGCCCATTGAGGATCGCGGGGTAATAAAACTATCCGACTATCACCATAACCAGCAGGTAAGTCAGCCAGTGCTTCATCCACATCAGCGAGAGAACCACCAGTGCGATCTTCTTGACCTAGCTCGAATTTTGCTGCTTCCACGGTTTCTTGTGCCTCCAGATTAGGGGATGAACTGAGTGAGAATTTACTATGCTGAACTTCTTCAATTGATGCTAATAACTGCGATTTCCGCATTCTGCTATAGCGAGATATACAGTATTCACTGGCAACTTTGCGTAATTGCCGTAATGTCATCTCTTCTAGCGGTGGGCGTTCTTTGGCCATTGATTTGGACTCCAGTAGTTTGCAAGGTCAATCATCTTTTCCGGGTTAAAAAGAGTTTGATGATATTTCATCTACCCAGATTTTCTTATTCCTGACTCCTGGTTTTGCCCAGTTTAAAATTTCCAGTTTTAAAGTTGTTTACTGTCTATTTTTTATATACCAACCTTTCTAATTCCTGGTTACGCATCATGTTTTGCATTTCTTTGGGATCGCAAAAAGTTGTTAAGTAAATATTAACCAGTAAAACTATCTAGGGATCAAGGGGTCTAAAGATAGGTTTTACTATATTTCACGTAGTTGTCAGCCCTGCGGGGATCATTATGTCAACATTCCATAACATATTGATTTGAATCAGGGAATTAATATCAAGATTTCATGACATTTTGTATTAATGGGCAATTAATCTCTTGTCTTTTCCCACTGACAACTAACTACTGACCACTGATCACTGACATTCGCTGAATCAGCCATTTATCTTCTTTGCGAACCAAATCATAGCGAACCCGCAATTTTTCATTAGAGGACTTTTTTTGCAGACTATTTTGATAGAAATGGGTAACTTCTTGTACCTTAGCGTCTACAGATACATAATTTTGATCTGTGCCTTTTTTAGAGACAGCCACTATTTCTACATTATGTTCATATTGGCGATAGCGTTTCTCTTCTTGTTCTTGCTGGGCTACTGACTGCCATTGTGATAAAATTGCGCCTGTTAAAATTGCATTTAAACCATCAATGTCATGATTTTGTCCTAAAGCTGCGGCTTTGGCAGATAACCAAGTTTCAATTACTTTCCTTACTGTCTCCTTTGTTAGTTCTTCGTTGCTTGATTCGGTTTGGCTGTTGGGGTCTGGAATGTTTATTGGTGACTGATTCAGTTCTATTGCTAACTGTTCCCCATGTAATGATGAACTGGGAAAGAAGATATTTTTTACCAAGCCAAAAGCTGTTGATACTAACAGTGAAAAAACCAATAATCCTCCCAGTGAGAAGAGAACCAGCCAAACTAAGCGGATTTTTGGGTCCAGACTACTGAGGAAATTAGTTTGAGACTGTATAAACTGCCGGAGAATGTTATTAGTGCTGGGTTTGCGTCGTCTGCGTTTTGGAGACTGGTGGTTTGTCGTTGCGGTCGGAGTACTATTGGCTGGATGTGGTCCTCTGTTTGGGGTTGCTGCTGTTGAGGGTATTTGTGATGTTTGATTTCCTGCACTTCCATCTGTTGATGGATGATTCCATCTCGGTATGGAAACCTGGGTAGATTCACGTTGAGGTCGAATATGTGTTTCTGGTAACTCAGGATTGGATGGTTGGTGATGATATTGCTGTGTTTGTGTAGTGTTATTAGTATGGTGAATGAAATGATTAATATCTGGTTGGGGAAAGGATTGATGATTAATTACTGCCCATTCATTAGTGATTTGGGCATCTGTGGGCAAAGATTCTAGATAAGCCTGTACTTGTCTATCGGCAAAATAATCCTTTAAAGAGGCTTGTTGTTTCGCTAAATCCCGAAAATGGGGAAATACTTCTTGCTGTAACCATTGTTCGCTGTATAAGCACAGTCCTGGCAATAAGTCCGGTGAATCTTGGGATTTTTCCCGAATAAAAGCTAAAGCTTCATATTCTTGACTTAGTTCTAAAACCCGTGTGGCTTCTTCGGTTTGTCCCATAAGCAAAGCACAAAGCGATTGTTCTAAATGCACATCTTGCCGTTTGGCTAATTGCATTAACATCTGTTTGGCTTGGCGAATTAACGCTGGTTGGCGTTGAGCAAAACCTCTAGCGATTAATGAGTATACTGCTAAGTATGTGGCCACGGCTGAGGGGCGTTTACTTTCTAATTCAAAGAGTTTATGCTGTTCTGATACTGTTAAATAATGACGAATTTGTTGGATAAATCGTAAAAAGTCATCTATGTTTAATCCTGATTGATCATTGCCAGTGCCATCAATACCGCCACGATCTTCTAAAATACTTTGTAATAATTCGAACCCCTGCCGCCGTTTGGGTGTCTGTGTTTGTGGTAGTGCTAATAGTTCTAAGATGCGATAGGGACGCAGTTTATAAAGATCAGCAGCCATTTCGGCGCGGACGCTGGGAAATAAGCCTTCCCGCGCTAATAATTCTTCACCAGTTTCTAAGGATACGGCGGCATTTTCATAGTGACCTTGTTGCCATTCTTCCCGTCCTAGTTCTAGGCAAGCTAGGGAGACGGTGAGGATAATATCTGGTAAGTCTGGGTTGTTGGGAATTTCTATTTGGTTAACACGATGACCTGTTTTGAGACTAACTGGACTGGGTTTATTCACTAAGTACGGACGACCAAGCTTTAATACTAATTCATATTCTCCTAGTTCTTGGAGTATTAACAAAGAGCCGACAAATCCCTCTGGGGTGATTTCAATGCTCAGACTTTGAGCATCTTGATCTTTAGAGTTATTATCTGCTAGGTTTGCTTGTGGAACTGGATCAGCAGTTTTGTTAGGAGTATAAACGTGAGCCAGGTAAAGCTGATCGTAGGCTTTGCGCTCCTCGGTATCTAATAAAACCATATAAGCTTCTGAAATCAGCTTCTTGCGAGAAGATATAGATGTAGTCGAATATTCCCGTCGTGGCAATTGGACAATGCGATCGCTATATGCCTGTCGCAATTGTTCCTCATTTGCCGCCAACGGTAATCCTAGAATTCGGTAATAATCAAGCGGAATTCGCACAGCTTACGTCCCCTGCACTGTGTTCTCGTAGCATCTCGTAGAAATCAACATAATTCACCCGGAGCGTTCCAGGCTTCTAAAACCGTCCCATAATCATAGCTTGATTAATACCGTGTTGACCTAGTACAATAAGTGTAGATAGTAACAGATATCTTGTTTTTTGCAGTTAATTTTTTTATATCTTCAGTTTAAAGTCTTGAATTTGGGAATTATATGCTGGGAGTCAAGAGTCAGGGAATTATTACCCATTACCCAATTTTTAAACAATCCATTCTGAGGCTCGTTCACCCAAATCAAGTGGAATGCTAACTGCTTTACCAAGTCGGGGACGTTCTTTAGTTTCGGTAATAAAAATTTGCACTTGTTGTGTTCCTCCTAAAGCGTTGAGATAATTAGCAATGCTGTCTAGATGCGTTTGGTAATCTGTTTCGCTTAAGGGGAAAGAAGCTTGGCCAAAATATTTCCACATGATTTGCAGAAATATTTTCCCCTGGGTGCGGCGAAACTGGACATCATAAGGTTGTCCCCATTTATCAATTAACAATTGGCGTAATTCTTTTCCAGTCATTGGTTAGTTGTCCATTGTCAGTTGTCGGCGGAAAAATTATCTTTTTCTATTCCCTACCCCCTGTTCCCTGTTCCCTCCCCTTATTTAGATTTTACATTTAGTTATGATATTAAGTTCCGTGACTCCAGTATGATAAGGATATAAAGAAATGTAATGCTAACAGATAAAGATGCTCACTATGTCTTGCAACTAAGAATTACGGCATCGCTGCGGGCGTTATTGTTTCGATTCAGATAAGAGTGGCTTTTGTGCTGGTACTCTTGTCAAAATGATTAATAAATTACACAAACAGTGCGGGGATTATGGCTCAATTTTCACAAATCACAGATGTTCCCGATATGGGTCGTCGTCAGTTTATGAACCTGCTCACTTTTGGCACTGTTACCGGAGTGGCGTTGGGTGCATTGTATCCTGTTGTTAACTACTTTATTCCTCCTGCTAGTGGTGGCGCTGGTGGCGGTACTGTAGCGAAGAATGAATTGGGTAATGATGTTAGTGTTAGTCAATTTCTGGATAGCCATAATGTGGGCGATCGCACTTTAGTGCAAGGACTCAAGGGAGATCCTACCTATATTGTAGTGCAAAGTAAAGAAGCAATTACTGACTACGGAATTAATGCTATTTGTACCCATTTAGGTTGCGTTGTGCCTTGGAATGTGGCTGAGAATAAGTTTAAATGCCCTTGCCATGGTTCACAGTATGACGCTACTGGTAAGGTAGTTCGGGGTCCTGCGCCCAAATCCTTGGCTCTGGCTCATGCCAAAGTGGAAGCAGACAAAATTGTGCTAACACCTTGGACGGAAACCGATTTCCGCACCGGGGATGCCGCTTGGTGGGCTTAATTTCTATGTTACTGAGTGCTGAGTCATTAGTCCTAAGTCTCAAATTCACTCATGACAACTGACAACTAACAACCGACAAATGACTTTATAGAAATGAGAAATGCCCTTACACCTGCGAGGTTGACTCGCACTGCTAAAGCAATGGTTAATACCTTGCTAATAGCGATCGCTACTGTTACCTTTTTCTTCACTAGCGATATAGCCGTCCCCCAAACCGCTGCTGCTTATCCCTTCTGGGCGCAGCAAACTGCTCCAGCTACCCCCCGGGAAGCAACAGGACGAATTGTTTGCGCTAACTGTCACCTAGCGGCTAAACCCACGGAAGTAGAAGTTCCTCAATCCGTACTTCCTGACACTGTATTTAAAGCCATTGTCAAGATTCCCTACAATACCAGCGTGCAACAAGTAGGTGCTGATGGTTCTAAGGTTGGCTTAAATGTTGGTGCTGTATTAATGTTGCCTCAAGGTTTCAAGATTGCGCCAGAAGATCGTATTCCTGAAGAAATGAAGAAAGAAGTGGGTGATATGACATTCACTCCTTACAACGACGACAGCGAAAATGTCGTGATTGTTGGACCATTACCAGGTGAAGAATATCAAGAAATTATCTTCCCTGTGCTTTCTCCTAACCCCGCTACAGACAAAAATATTCACTTTGGCACATACTCTGTTCATGTAGGCGGTAATCGTGGCCGTGGACAAGTTTACCCCACAGGTGAAAAAAGCAATAATAACGTGTTCAACGCTTCTGCTGCGGGGACAATTAGCAAAATTGCTCAAACAGAAGATGAAGACGGTAACGTTAAGAATTTGATTAGTATTACAACTGCAAGTGGTGATGTTGTTACTGATACAGTTCCCGCAGGTCCTGAACTAATTGTGACTGAAGGACAAGCAGTTGCAACTGGTGATGCTTTAACTAATAACCCCAATGTTGGTGGTTTTGGTCAAAGAGATGTAGAAATCGTTTTACAAGATCCTTCCAGAGTGGCATGGTTAATTGCTTTTATCTGTTTAGTGATGTTGGCACAAGTAATGCTAGTTCTCAAGAAGAAACAAGTAGAAAAAGTCCAAGCTGCTGAAATGAATTTCTAAACTATGATTTGTGTGATTGATTTGATTTGGATGATTAATTAATCGCCAAAATCCTTAGGTACTTGACAGGCTTTTTGCCTGTCTTTTTTTTGATTTAGATGATTATAAGTAGGGTGGGCATTGCCCACCAAAAACTTTGTTAATTTGGGTAATGTTTAACAAACCCTTCTAATACAGCAGTTTCTGCTCTTATGAAGTACATCTTAGCCCCCTCATCGCTTGCACCGGAGGAGGTTGGGGGTGGGGTTCTTGTACCTCATAACACAAAGGAAGTGCTGTATGGGAAATATTTACTTTACGATTCAAAAATCAAATAGTGTTCCTATAGTTAATTGGAAGTAAACAAATGACCGAACTTACAAGATCTTTCCATATTGATCATTTGTTAGTGGAGATTTACGCTTCAGAAGCCGAAATGTCGGAAAATGTGGCTAAAATTACATATCAGTATTTACAAAACCTGCTTGATAAACAGGATAAAGTGGCAATTTTATTAGCTACAGGAAATTCCCAAATTCGGTTTTTGGATGCTTTGATTGCTTTAGGGGGAATAGATTGGTCACGGATAATTTTATTTCATTTAGATGAATATTTGGGAATTACATCCGATCATCCTGCCAGTTTTCGTCGTTATTTGCGAGAACGGGTAGAACAAAAGACATTTCCTCACAGATTCTATTATATAGAAGGGGATACATTGCAACCAATAGCCGAGTGCGATCGCTATACTCAACTTTTAGAAAATCAACCAATAGATTTATGCTGTTTAGGTATTGGTGAAAATGGACATTTAGCATTTAATGATCCAGCAGTCGCAGATTTTCAAGATCCTGCTCAACTTAAACTTGTCAAACTAGATGATGTTAACCGTCAGCAACAAGTAAATACAGGATATTTTGCTAGTTTAGCAGATGTTCCCCAATACGCATTTACTGTAACTATTCCCATGATTTGTTCCGCTAAAAAAATAATTTGTTTAGCACCAGCAGCGAGAAAAGCTCAAGTAGTTAAAATTATGTTAACAGGAGATATTACTACTAATTGTCCCGCTTCTATTTTACGTCAACAATCTCAAGCTACTTTATTTTTAGATCTCAATTCTGCTAGTTTACTATAATTCAATCTTAGATCCCCGAATTCCTAGAGGATACTGCTGGCGAATAGGGGTAGGTATTTTACATTGTCTTGAGGACAAGACTTGGGGGATGAGGCAGACAAGGTGACAAGGGAGGAAATCCGGACAAAACAATGTTTGATTAGTCGCAAAACAAACTATAGACTGGGTGTTTTGTGGATAAAATCCTCCTTGTCTTGCCTTTACAGAGAATATTCAAAACGTAAAACTGTCAGCCGCTGCCTCTTCAAGTCAGTATTTTATGTAGGTTCGGTTAAACGACGGCAAAACCCGACATTAGTCAAGATTGTGTTGGGTAACATGAGCGTCAACCCAACCTACAGTAATACTATTTAACAGGGATAGAATCAACATCCACAGTTTCGCCAGCGGCAGGCGCATGATTAGCCGGATTGCTGGTACTATTTTCTACATTCCCTTTTTTAGCTTTCCAACCATCAAGCACTAAACTAGAAACTTCAGAAACGAATAAACTTAGTAGTAAAACATCATCAATTTGGCCAATAATAGGAATAAAATCTGGAGAAATATCTAAAGGGCTAATTAAATAGGCTACCGTGCCGATAATTACCCACCAACGGTATTTGGGATTGCGTAGCGTGTTCCGATACCATGTATACAGGGATTGAATTGAGAAGTTCATACTTTTGACCTCCAGTGATTTTTTTATTTTGGCAAATAATCCTCTAAACTCCCGGTGGGAATAACCGTCTTATGGTGTACAGAAGATGTTACTCCTGAGTAATTAATGAGAAAAGTTTGTGAGTTTTGCATTACTCTCTAAAATGAAAATGCTTTAACTACTAGGAATGGAGAGAGGAAACCCACACAGTGGATATTTTAGTTTTATTTAAGAAAGGCGGGCCCTCCATGTGGCCTTTGTTGGTTTTATCGGTTCTATCAGTAAGTGTGATTTTTGAACGGCTGTGGTTCTGGTTACGAATTCTGTCCCAGGAAAAAGAAATAGTCAATCGTGTGCTTGATGCTGCTGGTGAAGATTGGGAAATAGCGGAAGCGATCGCGGAAAAAGCGGTAAATCAGCCCATTGGCAGATTTTTATACGCACCTTTACGCCTACAAAAAGGTGATCCAGAAACCTTTAGATTAGCTCTAGAATCAACCGCAGCCGACGAGATAGCCGGAATGCGTCGGGGTGAAAAACTGCTAGAGGCTGTGATTGCTCTCTCACCACTTTTAGGATTGTTGGGTACTGTTCTGGGTTTGATTCATTCATTGGATTCAATTCGCATTGGTGACTTAGGAACTGAATCTGCAGCCGGTGTGACTACAGGGATTGGGGAATCGCTGATTAGTACAGCAGCAGGATTAATAGTAGCGATCGCTAGTTTGGCATTCTATCGCCTATTTCAAACTTTTGTTGTTAACCAAGTCAAAGTTTTCAACAAAGCCGGTAATGAAATGGAACTGCTCTACCGTCAATATCCTCCTGAACCTAAGACAATTAACCCCAGAAAATTCTCAAAACGTAATTCTGAAAACTTCGATTCATCCTCTCATTTAGAATCAAAAACAGTTATCCAAGAACCGATAATTGAAGCAGATGAAATAATTGAGCCGGATCATACAATTGATCATTCCAGTTTGCACTCTGTAGAAAAACAAGAAAATGAAAGTTAAGCTAGATAATTCCGGTGAAGACATTCAAATTCAAATTATCCCCTTAATTGATGTTGTTTTCTGTATTCTGACATTCTTTCTATTGGCAGCTTTACAATTTACTCGTCAACAAGCTATTAATGTTGACTTACCCAAAGCTAGTACAGGTGAAAATTCTGCTGCTAATGCTCAAAGTAAAAACAAGATATTACCCGTAACAATTGATGCTATTGGGTTAATTTACATCGAAAAAGAACCTGTGAGACGGGAGGAATTAGCAGCACGGTTAAAGACATATATCCAAGCAAATCCAGATGGGATTTTAGTATTGAATGCGTCGCGGACAGCTACTTATAACGATGTGATTCAAACATTGGATTTACTGCGAGAAGTGGGAGGAAATCGTGTGTCTTTGGGAATTATCCCTGGTTCATCTCAATCGGGAATGAATGTACCCAGTTTCCCTATTCCTCCCATACCTAATAATCCTACCAACCCACTAGGAAACTTGAGGTCTTTACCCCCTGCTAACCCAAATCCATTTCCTGTACCAGGGAACGGAATTAATCCAGGTAATTTACCTGCAATTCCTAATAACACTTTACCGATAACACCTGTAACACTAGGAACACCAGGAACAAATAATTCCTCTCCTCAAAATTAAAAGTATTTTGTGGGAAATTCTGGATATTTTCTCCCCATATTTTCCTCAATCTTATAGGAAATTATGGGGATATTTTTAGTAGGGTGGGCAATGCCCACCAAAACTCCATACTTTATACGGTGGGCAATGCCCACCCTACGTAGATTTTACATTTAGGAGAAAAAATCATGAAAGCAATATTAATGACAACAGCGGGTAAACCGGAAGTTTTAGAATTACAAGAAGTTCCCCAACCCATACCAACAAATAAAGAAATTTTAGTGAGAATTTTAGCGGCTGGTGTTAACCCCATTGATACTAAATTACGTCAACGGGGGACATTTCACCCTGAACAAATGCCGGCTATTTTAGGATGTGATGGTGCGGGTATAGTGGAAGCTGTGGGTAATAATGTGGAGAAATTCCGCGTTGGAGATGAAGTATATTTTTGCTATGGTGGTTTGGGTGCAAATCCGGGAAATTATGCTGAATATACGATTGTTGATGAAAGATTTGTGGCTTTTAAACCCAAATCAGTTTCTTTCACCGAAGCCGCAGCTGCACCTCTGGTTTTAATTACTGCTTGGGAAGCTTTATATGAGAGGGGAAGACTTGAACCAGGAGAAAAGGTATTAATTCATGCTGGTGCGGGTGGTGTTGGTCATGTAGCTATTCAATTGGCTAAACTAAAAGGTGCAGAAGTAGCAACTACGGTTAGTTCTCCAGAAAAGGCAAAGTTTGTTAATGAAATTGGTGCTGATAAAGTAATTTTTTATCAAGAAAATGATTTTGTTAAATCTGTATTAGAGTGGACTAATGGTGAAGGTGTAGATTTAGTTTTTGATACTGTTGGTGGTGATACTTTTGAAAAATCTTTTCCCGCAGTCCGAATTTATGGGGATATTGTCACTATTCTTGAACCCAAAGCTAATACTGTTTGGAAAGTTGCTAGAAATAGAAATCTCCGCATTAGTTTGGAATTAATGCTCACACCAATGTTATTAGGAAATGTGGAAGCATTAACACATCATGGAGACATTCTCCAACAGTGCGCTGGTTGGATAGATGAAGGTAAGTTAAAGGTTTATGTTAGTCAGACATTTTCTTTAGCGGAAGCAGCCAAAGCACACGCTTTAATTGAAGCTGGTTCTGTGCTGGGTAAGGTTGTTTTATTGAATTAATAATTAAGTAGGGAATTTGTTGAGATTATTTTGTCAATTTAGCTATTTACAAAGATGGGAATTTACTCCACTTTGGCAAATAAAAAACATGATTAAACAAATAAATTTATTATCTGCGAAATTAAGAAAATTCATTATATCTAAATTCCCGGTAATATGGTTTATTTGTATATTTGTTACGGTTTTGTTTGTATTTCCTGTTCCTACCTTCGCAGTACAAAACGAACCCATAATTTTAACTTGGGAATTATTACAAGAAAGAGTTAAAGCACCAATTTCACGAGATGGTAATTTAACGGTAGATTTAAGGAAAATGGTGATTGATTTACGTCCTGAAAATGCCGTTTTCCGGGATAATTTTTACCAATTACTCAGAAAAGAATTACAAAAAACTGGTGCAAAAGCTTTGGGTTTAGATTTGAGTAATTCTGTCATTGAAGGTGATTTTTATGGAAATGATTTGGGTTTAAGAACTCCTCTTTATGCTCAAGGTATAGCTCAACTATTTACATCTATTGAACAGCAACAGTTAGAAGGTTTACGGTCGGTATGTTTGCAATCTTTAGCAATAGCTGTTCCTAATTCTAAAGATTGTAAATCTTTATTGAATAATCAGTCAAATAATTCTAGTAGTATTTCTGTGTTCCGTGGGGCTTTAATCATGGTAGAAACTCGTTTTAATGGGGAGGTAAAATTTTCTAATATGTTCTTTCTTCAATCTGTAAATGTTCAAGGAGCAAATTTTCTAAAATCAACTAATTGGGATGAATCTAGATTTGGTAGAACTGTGATTTTTAGTGAAGCTATTTTTCACGCTCTTAGTGATTTTCAAGGGAGTATTTTTTTTGATAAGGCTAATTTTCAAAAAGTAAAATTTCTGGATTCTGCTAATTTTCAAGGTGATGTATTTTGTGATGATGCAAAATTTATACAAGGAAAATTTCAGCAAACAGTTAAGTTTAATGGTAGTTCTTGGCAAGGAAATGCTGATTTTTCTAGTGTGATTTTTAATAATCAAGTAAATTTCAATAAAGTTAATTTTCATAATTTCTTATTAATGAAAGATGCTATTTTTAAACAAGTGCTGATTTTTCGAGAATCTGAGTTTAATAAATCTGTTGATTTACAAAGTGCAAGTATCTTGAATCAGGCTGATTTTAGTGATGTCAAGTTTGCAAACAGAGCATTTTTAAATGTGTCCGGGTTGGTGTTTAATTCTAATCAAGCGAAAATTTTAGGTAATGTGGGAGAAATTGGCAGAAAGTTAATTGTCCCAACATTACGAGGTAATCAAAATATTTTGCGGAATCTAAGTCAAAATTTCCGGTTACAGCAGCAGGTTAGTGATGCAAATCAGTTGGAATATACAAAACAACGTTTAAAATTAATTGAATTAAGTGATCAGCTAACAGCTATTAATATTAATACTGCTGCTATTAATAAGTTGATAAATTTGGGTTTTTCAAAAACTCAAGCGGCTGAGATTAATAAATATCGTCAAATCCAACATTTTCGGAATATCAGTGAATTATTGATTTTAGCAGATGTGGATTTAGAGATATATAATCAGTTAAGTGATAAAATTATTGCCACTGAACCTTTAGTTTTAAGTGGGTGGTTAGTTAAAGCTTTAAATTGGTTGTTATTGAGTTTATTATTATTATTAAGTGGCTATGGTACAAACTTTTGGTTAGTATTTGGCGTAGGTGGTGTAGTTATTTCCTGTTTTGGTGTATTCTTTTGGTTAGTTGATCGTTATCGGCGTTTGTCTCCTGTACCAATTATTCCGGGATATTATGAAACTGTTTGGATATTAGTTAGTTTTACTTGTTTAATATCTGGTAGTTTATTAGCAATTTTTCGTAATTCTGGAAGTCCTTGGTTAACTTTACTGTGCTTATTCTTCATCATTTTTCCCCTACCTGGGATCTTATTATGGCAACTTTATGAACAAGGACGTTATCATGATTTAATGGATGTTTCTTACTTTCGGGAAGATGGAACATTAAGACAGCTAAGATTATTAATTGGAAGATTACCAGTTATTCCTAGAAATCCTAGTTTTCGGGAAAGATATATGCCGCTATTATGGGATAGACGCTGGAATTGGCTGAATTATTATGATTTTAGTTTGAATAATTTAGTGAGATTAGGATTTAATGATATTCGTTTGCGAGATGAACATTTACCAGGAATTATCTCTACTTTGGCTTGGTATCAATGGAGTTTAGGTATACTTTATATTATTCTCGCTGGTTGGACTCTATCGCGGACAATTCCCGGATTAAATCTATTGATTTATTTGAAATAAGTCTAATAAAAACCGAAAATTGTAGGTTGGGTAGAACGAAGACCAAACCCAACAAAGTTTTAATAATGTTGGGTTTTCTTGCGTCAATCCAACCTACATAGAAATTTTTTATATTGTGATGATATCCCTAATTTTTTAGAAAATTCAGGGATATTTTTGGAAAATAATTGCGAATAGTTGTACATATTTGCTTTGATTTATCCAGCAATAAAAGTTAATCTATTACTTTGATAAATCCACTGCGTAAACCGTCAAATACGCGGGTGATTTGTTTACGTTCATCGTCATCTAATCCTTCTTTGGATAGCAGAGTAGACATGAGTAGATGCTGATCTTGTCTTGTAATTCTACGAATAGAAAATATGCGTTGCAATACTGTTTCCAATAGCATTTGACCTGAATTACTATTATCTCGCATATTCTTTACCAAAACTTTATTTTTTATCGCCTATAAAACTAAGGTATATTGATTTGGATATTTTTTGTACTCGTATCTCTACGGAATTATCAAAAATCAGTATTTATAGATTTTGTGCATCTATGAATAGATAGATTTTCGGTAAAATTACTTGTTAGTCCCATTCATTATAAGGTTGATAATTCATGACGGTAGCTAGAATTGGAATCATTGGTGGAAGTGGGTTATATCAGATGGAAGCATTGAAAGATGTGGAGGAAATAGAAGTTTCCACACCTTTTGGTTCACCGTCAGATGCGATTATTCTCGGAACTTTGGAAGAAACACGAGTGGCGTTTTTAGCGCGTCATGGTCGTAATCATACGTTGTTACCTTCTGAGTTGCCGTTTCGGGCGAATATTTATGCTATGAAGCAATTAGGGGTGGAATATCTCATTTCTGCGAGCGCTGTGGGTTCTTTGAAGGCTGAAGCTAAACCCCTAGATATGGTAATTCCCGATCAGTTTATTGATCGAACCAAGAATCGAATTTCTACGTTTTTTGGTGAGGGGATTGTGGCGCATATTGCTTTTGGTGAGCCGATTTGCCACAATTTAGCTAGGGTTTTGGCTGAAGCGATCGCTTCTTTAAGTTTACCAGATGTTACATTACACCAGGGTGGTACTTACGTATGTATGGAAGGACCGGCATTTTCCACCAAGGCTGAATCTCATCTGTATCGAAGTTGGGATGCTACGGTGATTGGGATGACAAATGTACCTGAAGCGAAGTTAGCACGGGAAGCGGAAATTGCTTATGCAACGTTAGCGCTAGTAACAGATTATGATTGCTGGCATCCAGATCATGATAGCGTGACTGTGGAAATGGTGATTGGTAATTTACATAAGAATGCGGCAAATGCTCAAAAGGTAATTCAAGAAACTGTGAAGCGGTTGATTGCAAATCCCCCTGCTAGTGAGGCTCATTCAGCTTTGAAGTATGCAATTTTAACTAATTTGGAGAAAGCACCAGCAGCAACGAAAGAGAAGCTCAGTTTGTTGTTAGATAAGTATTTGTAAGCATAAATCCATCATACAGCACTTCCTTTGTGTTATGAGGTACAAAAACCCCACCCCCACCCCCCTCCGGTGCAAGCGATGAGGGGGCTAAGATGTACCTCATAAGAGCGAAAACCGCTGTAAGCTAAAAAAAATCTAATTTGCATAATCGAATTAAACATAACTCTTGTGGGGTGGGCATCTTGCCCGCCCAGCTTATGCAAATTAAATGCTGATTAGCTTATCAATTAATCATTTTACAATTTGCTAGAAATCTCATCTTTCTTCCAAAACATTACCGAGTTACTAATTACTTTAATAGCTGATCTTAACATTATTCTGCCATTAATACTTTTCCAAGGAGGATGTATCCAAAAGCTTTTGATAATTAATATTAATCCATAGATATAGTTTCCTTGATGCCAGTAATAATTTGCTAATCCTGCAAATGATAGACCTAACAATTCTGATGATTTAAGATTCTTGGCAAGATTTATTGCTATTTGCAGATGCTCAAATGCTTCTGGTTGTCTTAAAAAACTATAACAAAATGCAATATTTATTCTGTAATGAATCTCTCCTAGTTTACTATCCATAATGCGAACAATATTAAAAGTTGCCAGAAGAAACTCAAGAGATAATACATATTTTCCTAATTGAGCATAAATAACTCCCATATTTAGCAGTATTCTATATTTAGAAATTGGATCTCCTAAAACATCTATGATTTTTAAAGCTTCTTGAAAATATTCAATACCAATTTCATATTGTTGTAAATTGGCATAACTAATACCTAACCTAGATAAAGCTAGATGTTCCTGATATTTATTACCAGTTTGCAAACTCAAACTAAGTTGTTTTTTTATCAAAGGTATACTCTTTTCTACTAATCCCATCTGAGAATAAACTATACCGATAAAACCAGATATTTCTATTTCTTTTTCAAGATTATGAGATATCTGTGCTAGTAATAAAGATTGTTTACCAAATTTAATTGCTTGCTGATAATTTAAAGACATAAAATAAGCTGATGCTATGCCAGATATAGCTGATAATTCTTGATCATGATCATGAACTTTTTGAGATATTTCTAACTGTTGTTGATAATGAAAAATAGATTTTTGATGTTCTTCTAATTGCCAATCATAAATTTTACCCAAACCTCCATGAGCTTGAGCTTGTGCCACATAGTTGTTAATTTCTGTAGCAATATTTAATTGTTCTTGATGAGATAAAATAGCTGATTCAATTTTTCCTAAATATCCATAAGCTTTGCCTAAACCATTTAGCAAAAAACAATCACATTCTAAACCAAATTTATTTAACAACCGTTTATAAAAATTAACTTGCTCTTGATAATATCCCCAAACAAATAACTGCTCATGTAATACTTTTTCACTACCAATAAAGCTAGTATCAAGAAATAGAATTTTTAATGCCTTTTCCCATTCGGAAAGTTCACAAAGATGATGAAAAGCCTCTAAATAACCACGGACTTTATCTAAGTTTGTCCCATTATTATCAGGAGTATAATCAGTTAACCAATTTTCAACTGCTATCCAATGGGCAAATTCCCACGCAGACATAGTTGATAATTGAGACTGCATAAGATTAATTTCCAAATTAGCAATAGCAAGTTCTCCTGCTGTAGTAAAATCTAAATCATCAATCATTGTTTGTTGATTATAAATCACTTTAAAATCTGTAAATTCCATAGTTTTATCTCCTCAGATACCTAACTTTTTCAGATCCCCGACTTCTTGAAGAAGTCGGGGATCTAATTAATTATTCATATAGTATTGTAAATGTTCTAAAGCTATACTACGAATTAAATTATGTTGTCGCAATTCATTATTATTATTTTCAATCAAATAACGATTTATTAAAGCATCAAGAGCAGTTTCTTGATTTTCAATATTAAAACCATATCTGCGGGATAAATTTTTAAACCAATATCTTTTAGGTACAGCACGACGATATATTGACCCAAAACAAAGAAGTTTATAAGCATGAGGAACATCATTTTTTAGACGTTGAAAAGTTTTTTCAATTTTCTGTTTCACAATTTCTCGGAGTTTTTTACTATAACAATCTAATTTCAGATGATCATTAATTGATTCTAATTCTATTTGTTGATAAGCCTGTTCTATAGCTTCAATTTCGCTTTCATATTCATCCCAATATTTATTAATATCTCCATTAAAGGGAGAATTAAGCATTTCACCAACAATAGTTTTTAAAGCTAATGGATGTCCTTCATAAGCTTGACCTATACGTAATAAATAATCAGCTATTTCTGAATTTTCTGTAAATTCTATTTCTTGCTTATGAAAAAATTCCCTCATTTCTAAATCAGTAAAACCGCGCACTAATTCATGAAAAGATAAAGAATTATAATTTATTAAAATATCTTCTAATTGAATGGGCATTTCTTGAGAAGTAATAATAATCTTACCATGACAGTTAGGCGCAGTAATAAAAGTGAGAAAAAACTTTTCCCACCAGATATCTTTAAAATTACTCCAACCAGTATTTTGATCACCTTGTAAAGCAAACTCTAAAGAATCAATTAATAAGATACATTCATGATTAGAGAGATAATCAACTAACCAAACTATCATATTTTCTGGTTTATTGATTTCTGCTGGTAAAATAGCTTTTTGTAAACTAGAGATAATTTGTGTGGTTACATTAGCAAAATTAGGCTCTTGTTCACTCGTTTCCAAAGAAAATTTTAATTTTTCGGTATAATTTTCTGGTAATTCTGCAATTACTTTTTCAGCTAAAGCAGTTTTACCAGTACCAGTAATTCCAGTTAATAAAATTAATCTGTGGTTGGTTTTTAACAGATTGAGTATTTTTTTTACTATATTATCACGTCCGACAAAACTACTTTCAGCAATATCTTGCCAAGGTAAATTTAACACTTGACAATAAATTTTAAAGATTGCATTTTGAATTGGTTTTTTGCCACCTTGAAACCTTTTTAATGTTCCTTCGGAAATACCATTAGGATATTTGTCATCAAAACATAAATCTTCTGGCCAATGAGGATCAAGGAGTTTAGTAGCAGCTTTTAACCATTTAGGATCATTAAAAGTCCAAGCAAGTGCTTCTCTTCTGGTTTTGATCATGAGTTTTCCCTCTTCAGATGCTTTCAGTCCCATGTATTCTGCTCTATCCCCCTATACTAAATCTTGCTTTTTGTCAAGATCATATTATTTGAGTTGATTAGTGATCTCGACGATAAGCATCAAAGTTGTTATTTTGATACTAAATTACGGCTAAAAGAATATTTTTGGTTCTAAGAGGTTGTTGGATAGCTGTAATTTGCCGAGTTTACATCTAAATTGCCGCTAAAAATGTGAAAAATCAGAAAAGTTACGCATTTACACGGAAGTGTTATATGATTAACTATTAGATAATCACAACTAATCACGACATTAACTCAAACAATTTATCATAAAAGAGGGTGCATATATGGTACAAGATATCGCAGGTCATTCATTAAATACCGCCACTAGCCTTAATCTAAGCGGCACAAATCAGTTATTCACAGATTACGTTGACCCCTTATATAAAACTGACTTTTATAAATTTCCGCTAAGTAGTCCCAGTAATTTTAATCTTACCCTTAACGTTATAAGTCAAGATGTCAACGTTGAGTTACTTAACAACAGTGGTGCTGTTATTCAAGGTTCATATAATACTGGCATTCTATCTGAGACGATTAATCAAAATTTAGATATTGGCAATTATTATTTGCGCGTTGATCTCAATAACAATACCACAGGCAGCGCATATAATTTAAATTTATCAGCACCAGTTAATCCATTTGTTAGCATCAGTGCTACGGATACAACTGCGGGGGAAACACTAACTGGACAAACCGTAAACTCTGGACAGTTTACAGTGACACGCAATGTAAATTTAGCATCACCATTGACTGTTAATTATACGGTCGCAGGTACGGCAACTAATGATATAGATTATACCAACTTGCCAGGAACTGTCACCTTTGCAGCGGGTTCGGCAACAGCTTTAATTAATCTTGTATCTGTGGATGATATCTTCTCAGAAGCCACAGAAACAGTCACACTGAATCTAGCTACAGGCACAGGGTATAATTTAGGAACAGCTAAAACTGCCACAGTTAACATTTTTGATAATGATATTCCTGTCATTAGTATTAGTGCAAATGATGCAAATGCAGGAGAAACATTAACTGGACAGACTGTAAATCCAGGACAATTTACCCTAACACGCGCTGGAAATTTAGCATCAGCATTAACTGTTAATTATGCAGTTGCAGGTACAGCAACTAATGGTACAGATTATACAACTTTACCAGGAAATGTCACCTTTGCAGCGGGTTCGGCAAAGGCTTTAATTAATCTTGTATCTGTTGATGATACCCTCTCAGAAGCCACAGAAACAGTCACACTGAATCTAGCTACAGGTACAGGGTATAATTTAGGAACAACAAAAACTGCCACAGTTAATATTTTTGATAATGATATTCCTGTCATTAGTATCAGCGCGACAGATGCAAATGCAGGAGAAAAACTAACTGGACAGACTGCAAACCCAGGACTATTTACCCTGACACGCGCTGGAAATTTAGCATCAGCATTAACTGTTAATTATGCAGTTGCAGGTACAGCAACTAATGGTACAGATTATACAACTTTACCAGGAACTGTCACCTTTGCGGCGGGTTCAGCAAAGGCTTTGATAAATCTTGTATCTGTTGATGATACCCTCTCAGAAGCCACAGAAACAGTCATACTGAATCTAGCTACAGGTACAGGGTATAATTTAGGAACAACAAAAACTGCCACAGTTAATATTTTTGATAATGATATTCCTGTCATTAACATCAGCGCGACAGATGCAAATGCAGGAGAAACACTAACTGGACAAACCACAAATCCAGGACAATTTACCCTAACACGCGCTGGAAATGTAGCATCAACATTGACTGTTAATTACACAGTTGCAGGTACAGCAACTAACGGCACAGATTATACCAAGCCACTAGGAACTGTCACCTTTGCAGCGGGTTCGGCAACGGCTTTAATTAATCTTGTATCTGTTGATGATACGCTTTCAGAAGCCACAGAAACAGTCACACTGAATCTAGCTACAGGTACAGGGTATAATTTAGGAACAACAAAAACCGCCACAGTTAATATTTTTGATAATGATATTCCTGTCATTAGTATCAGTGCCAATGATACAAATGTAGGAGAAAAACTAACTACAGAAACTGCAAACCCAGGACAATTTACCTTAACTCGCATTGGTAATTTAGCTTCAGCATTGACTGTTAATTACACAGTTGCAGGTACAGCAACTAATGGTACAGATTACACCAGCTTACCTGGAAGTGTGACCTTTGCGGCTGGTTCTGCCAATACATTCGTTGATATTACACCTATTGATGATAGTGAATTTGAGGGTAGCGAAACTGTAGTTGTTAACTTAGCCACTGGTAGTAATTACAATATTGGCACGGTTAATAGTGCGACAGTTACTATTGCCGAAAATGATAAACCCACTGTAACCGTTATTGCTAATGATAATACTGCTGGAGAAACTTTAGCTACAGCAACAGCAAACCCCGGACAGTTTACTCTCTCTCGCAGTGGCAATACACTTGCACCATTGACGATTAATTATACTATCACCGGAACTGCAATTAATGGTACAGACTACAGCAATTTAACTGGTTCTGTCACTTTTGCCGCTGGTTATGCGACAACAACCATTAATGTCACTCCCATTGATGATACGGCATCGGAAGGAAATGAGTCGGTTGTTCTGACTTTAGTAACTGGTACAAATTACAATCTGGGAACTGGAAATACTGCCACTACAACTATTGTAGATAATGATCTACCAACGATTACTATTAACGCTAATGATGGGAATGCTGGAGAAACATTAACTGGACAAATAGCAAATCCTGGTCAATTTACTCTCACTCGCATAGGAAGTACAACTTCATCTCTGACGGTTAATTATACTGTGTCTGGAACTGCAATTAATGGAACAGATTACAATACTTTAACTAATAGTGTGACTTTTGCTGCTGGTTCTCCAACAGCTTTGATTAATATTAATCCCATTAATGATACAGCGTTTGAGGGAAATGAGACGGTTATTGTGACTTTAGCAACTGCTACGAATTACGTTTTGGGTACTGCTAAGACGGGAACTGTTACTATTGCTGATAATGATCCTGCACCCTTTATTAATGTTACTTCCCCCAATGGAGGAGAATCATTAGTTATTGGTTCAAATTATAATCTAACTTGGGCGGATAGTATCGCTGAAAATGTCAAGATTGACCTTTATAAAGGAGGAGTTTATAACCGCACAATTTTAAGTTCAACTTTATCAGATGGTAGTGAAAATTGGTTGTTACCTGCTGATTTAGTAGCTGGTTCTGATTATTCAATTAAGATTACCAGTGTTAATAATGGTAATGTTTCCGATTTGAGTAATAGTAATTTTAGTATTATTCCCAATCATACCGGATTGATTAACGATATCAACAAAGACGGTAAACATGATATTTTATGGCGCAATTATGGCAATGGCACTCAACATTTCTGGAGTATGAATGGTGCTACTCATGTTAGTGATGTAGATATTCAAGATAATGGCGATATGGCGTGGCATCCTGTAGGACTTGCTGACTTTAATAATGATGGCAATATGGATATTTTATGGCGTTATTATTGGGTTGAGAATACAGGACATAATGTGATCTGGCTAATGAATGGTAATAATCATGTTAGTGATATTGTATTAGACCGAGTTGCTGACAATAATTACCATGTTGTAGGGACAGGAGACTTTAATTTAGATGGTAATGCTGATATTGTCTGGCGTAATTATGTTTCCGGCGAAAATATTATTTGGCTAATGAATGGGACAACACACACAAGTGATATTCGCCCTGATATTGTAACTGACTTAAATCAGCGCATTGTCGGGACTGGTGACTTTAATGGTGATGGTAGGTCAGATATTTTATGGCGTAATGCAGCGACAGGAAAACTATCGCTATGGTTCACTAATTTTGTTAATCAACAACTCCAAATCACTAAAACTGATGTAGCTGATATTCCGGGAAATGGTGATTTAGGTTGGTCAGTTACGGGGACAGGAGACATGAATAATGATGGAAAATCTGATATTATCCTGCGCTATCTTCCCACAGGTGGTAATCATGTTTGGTTGATGAATGGAGCAACTCGTATTGGTGATTTAGATATTGATGACGTGAGCGATCGCACTTGGAATATTGTTGGTGATAGTGATCCAGTTCCTGTTTGGACGACTAACTATTTCGGGAATAAAGATTTATCAGGTACACCTACTTATACGGAAGGCTTTACAGATATCATTGGTAACTTTAGCCGGGATTGGGGTAATGGATCTGTCCCAAATACTCCTACTGATAACTTCTCTGCACGTTATCAAACTACTCGTTATTTTGCACCTGGGTTGTATCACATTACCACTGCTGCTGATGATGGTATTAATGTAAGAATTGGTAATGAATATGTAGTGAATAAATACAATCAAATTGGTTTATCTTCTGGTTACTTCCGTTCAACAGGCGGATATTATCCTGTTACCGTTGAATACAAGGAAGATTATGGTGCAGCTTCAATAAATTTCAAACTTGAAGGACATCAGGCTTTTAATGACAATGTGGATACTTCAAAATACTGGAATGGATCTATTTACCATTGGGATGGACAAGGTACTGCACCTTCCTTTGATATTTTCCGTGATCAGGGGAATCTGATTGGTAATGCTAATTTAGGCTCTAATGTTCGCAGTGATGGCAAAATTGGCATTAATGCTAATTGGGGACAAGATGCCCCCAATGGTGATAACGCTCGTCTCCCTCATGATTTCTTTATGATGGGCGCTTGGACTCTACAATATTTTGATGGTAGTGAGTATAAATTCCGGGTGCGTGGAGATGATGGTTTCCACCTCTCGGCAAATGGTGCTTGGGGACAAGGTGGAAATTATGATATCACACCTGCTAATCAATGGTTATATGCTTATGGTGACTATTACGAGGTGAACTATACTTTACCGGCGGGTTGGTATGATGTTGGTTATCAGATGTGGGAAGGTGGGGGTGCTGCTTATATTGATATGTCTTGGGAGAAGACTGTGGTAGCGCCACCACCACCTGTTTGGGAAAAACCATTGGGTAGTTATTGGGTATCACAAGAATTTACAGGATCAACCTTCTATACTAATCACACTGGAATTGATTTAGCAGCCAATTCAGGAACTCGTGTAGAAGCAGCTAAAAATGGGACAGTTATTCGAGCAAGTTGGGATACTTCAGGTTATGGAAATCTTGTAGTTATTGATCACGGAGATGGATTGAAAACCTATTATGCTCATTTAAACACAATTGATGTTGGAGTTGGTCAGTATGTTGACATCAATACTCAAATAGGTACAGTTGGTAGCACCGGAAATTCAACTGGTCCCCACCTCCATTTTGAAACTCGTCTGAATGGAGTTCCGCAAAATCCTAAAAATTACATCAGCTTGTAGTAGTTCTAAATGAAAGAGCGATTGTATTTCTGTGGGTAGAAGATATAGGTGGTAGGGGTTTAGCTTTTGCTTTACCCCTACGATACCGGATGCACAAACCTATAAAATATTGGGTACAAAATCGGTAAATATCAGGTCATTTCCATATCCAAAAATGTCGGAAATCAAGATAATTTATCAACATCAAAATAATTGTAGATTCCTACCTGTTAGTTAGTCGTTGGGTAAGGGTTTAGCATTGCTAAACCCCTACAAATTATGGTAAAATTTTTGATAAAATTAAGATAATTATCAAATATAAAAATGTCCTATAATCCCCAAATTCACCATCGCCGTTCTATTAGATTGAAAGATTATGATTACACCCAAGAAGGGGCATATTTCATTACCATTTGTACCAAAAACAGACAATGTATATTTGGTGATATAAAACAAGGGGAAATGAAATTAAATTTATTAGGCACAATTGCCCGCGACTATTGGCAAGAAATACCTCAACATTTCTCCCATATTAAATTAGATGTCTTTGTGATTATGCCAAATCACATTCATGGCATATTATGGATTATTGAAAAAATTAAAACAACAAATCAGCAACGAAATTTTGGTAAAATGATTCCTGGTTCAATTTCTTGCGTGATTAGATCTTATAAAAGTGCTGTTACTAAAAAGATCAATCAAATCTGCAATCAAAAAGGCATATCTTCAGTATGGCAAAGAAATTTTTATGAACATATTAATCAGGATGAAAAATCATTAGAGACCATTAGAAACTACATTATTAATAATCCTTTAAATTGGGAAAATGATCCTGATAATCTTGGTGAGATTTATTATGATGGTACATTGTTATTAGATGTGCCTTTTTAGATTTAGGGTTGATTTGTGGGTGTTTAGAATTGTAGGGGTTTAGCACTGCTAAACCCCTACAATTTGATGAGGATAAAAAGATGTAGGGATGTGCGATAGCGAAAATCTGACAGTAGGAATCGCTTTTGGGATGATGGAGAGCGATAGCGAAGCGCTCCCCGCAGGAATCGCTGTTTGGGGATGGTGTGAGAGCGATCGCTTTTGGGGATGATGGGAGTGCGATCGCCTTTTGGGATGTGGGAATGCGATCGCTTTTTGGGGATGTTGGGATGCGATCACTTTTTGGGGATGTGGGAGAGCGATAGCGAAGCGCTCCGCAGGAATCGCTGTTTTGGAGATGATGGGAGGGCGATCGCTATTAATGGGGAAATTTTTGGAAATTAATCTGTTAAAATTGGTTCAGGTAAACAACTGCAAATGTAAAAGCAATGAAAATCAAAGCCGTTATTTATCCTGCTGAAGAAGGTGGTTATTGGGCTGAAGTACCTGCTCTTCCAGGCTGTATAACAGAAGGAGATACAATGGAAGAGTTAATTAATAATCTTCAAGATGCTATACAAGGTTGGCTAGAAGTAGCAAATGAAATCCAAAAAACAGACCCTATCTCACAAGTGATAGAAATTGCAGTATGAAATCAATTTCTGGCAAAAAACTATGTAAAATTGTTGAGAAAAAAGGCTGGATTCTCAAAAAAATTACAGGAAGTCACCATATTTATGAACAGCCTGATGAAAGTAAAATTATCTCTATTCCTGTACATAGAAATCAAGATTTAAAACTTGGTACTTTAAAATCAATTATGAAAGTAGCTGAATTAGTAGAAGATGATTTCTAATTAAGACTTATTTTTTAGGTTATGGAGGTGTGATAGCGAAGCGCTGCTGCAAGTAGTTCGCTTGTTTGGGAATGATGGGATGTGCGATCGCTTTTGTGGGGATATGGCAATGCGATCGCTTTTGGGAATGATGGGATGCGATCGCTTTTTGGGGATGTTGGGAAGCGCGACCTAGGAATCATTGGTGACAAGTTAAGGAAAAAGGGAAATTGTCAAGGGTGGTATTTGTAGTGGTCAAAAACATGGGAAACTTAGTCTAGACAAGTGATTGAGCGATTGAGACTAGCCATGACCAGCAGTAAAAAAAGCAACAGAGACCACGCCAAAAAGAAACAGCGCCCAATGGTGGAAGATGAAGTAATAGCCGAGCAACTGGAAAGATTACTGACACCAGCGATTACAAACCAAGAAAATTACTACCGAAAACTAGGACTCAGAGAACGGATACTGAATTTACCGTTGATGATGGCGGCGGTGTTAACCCTGCTGTGGAGAGACGTAGCCGGAGTTAGAGAACTGACAAGAATATTAGCTAGAGATGGTTTTCTGTGGTGTAATCCAACAAAAGTGAGTCAACAAGCTCTATCACAGAGATTTTTGACATTTCCATCAGAATTATTTGAAAAAGTATTTAAAGATTTATTGCCGAGTTTGAGAACAGCTTGGCACAGTAGAAATAAACGTCCATTACCAGAAAGTATTCAATTTACATTATTAAAATTCGAGAAAATTTGGATAGTGGACGGTTCAACACTGGAGGCATTATTTAGGAAATTACAAAGTTTAGAAGAAGCACAAAGAGGACAATTAGCAGGAAAAATGAGTACAGTAATTGATTTAATGACGAGATTACCTGTAGAGATTTGGTTTGAAGAAAATCCCAAAGCTGCTGATACTAAACTAGAAGAAAATATCCTAAATTTAGTCACTGCCAAGACTTTACTCTTATTGGATAGAGGTTTTTATCACTTTAATTTTTGGCATCAATTAATCGAGAAGAAAGTTGACTTTATTACCAGAATAAAGAAAGGAGCAGCCATCAAGGTAGAACAGGTATTTACAGATCCCACATTCAGCAGGTAATTTAAGAGGGTGTTTGAAAAGTTTTGAGGAGTCAAAATTTATGCCAATCGCCTGATCATGATACGGATCATAGCTAGATAGATAAAAGTCTCTGATGTTTCAGGTAATAACTCGTAGTCTCTGACTAATCGACGACAACCCATCAGCCAGCCAAAAGTACGTTCTACAACCCATCGCTTTTTGAGTACCACAAAACTTTTAGTTTGCTGTGGTCGTAGTACCTTCCTGTTCAATCCAACGGCAAACGTCCATCACCCACATCATAAAGGATGGACCATCAAACCCACCATCAGCCCAAATAGTCGTCAATCGAGAAACCTTACTGTCCATATCTTTGACACGCTTGAGTGCTTGTTTAGCCCCTGCTCGCTCTGGCATCTTAGCGGAGGTAACCAACACTCGCAGCACCAATCCCAAGGTATCAACAGTCATAAATCGCTTGCGTCCCTTGATTTTTTTACCTGCATCATAAGCCACTTCCTCCGTGACCATCGCTGCACTTTTTACACTTTGGCTATCAATTATTGCTTCCGATGGGCTAGCAGCTCGCTCTGCATCAACTCTGACCCAATCCCTGAGTCGGTCATGGATGCTAACCCATGTCCCATCTTGACTCCAATTGCGGAAATATGTATATACAGTTTGCCATGGGGCAAAGTCTCCGGGTAAGTTTCGCCATGTACATCCTTGAGTTAATACATAAAAGATGGCATTAAGTACGCAACAAATATCTACTTCTCGTTTTCTACCACCAGTTTTAGCTGCTGGAATTAAAGGTTCTATTAGTTCCCACTGTTCTTTAGTTAGGTTGCTGGAGTATACTTTGCTTATTGCTCTCTACGGTTCTGTATCTTTGTATTTACAGATTATACCCGGAGAGCTTTTTTTACTCAATTTCTAACTTTTCAAACACCCTCTAAGAAGTTGGATTTCTGTCTATTAAATTAAGATTAACCAGTTTTACCCAGAGTGCAAAATAAAATGACTAAGAATCAAAATTCTACCAAAATTATCTCGTCCATCTACGACATCTTAAACACTTATGCCTTTTCTAACAATTTCTCGAAAATCTTAAAAAGCGCTTTTGGTGATAATTACAATCAGCTACAAGCCGAGTCTATCCGTTCTCAGTGGAAAAAGAATAACTTTAGTTATTTGCCAGAAATTAAAGTTGTCAGTGCCAGTGTATTGAGTAAGGCAAATGGAGCTTATGCTACAACTACAAATAAGATTTATTTGTCTGATTCTTTCCTGAAAACTGCGAGTCAAGATGCAATTAACGCTGTTCTTTTAGAAGAAGTTGGCCATTATTTAGATGCTAAAATTAACCGCGCAGATACCAAAGGTGATGAAGGTGAATACTTCTCAGCTTTAGTGCGAGGAGTTAATTTAAGTGCCAGTGAAATAACTCGGATTAAGAATGAAGATGATCATGTAGTTATCACTTTAAATGTCCAAAATATTACCGTTGAAGAAGCCGGAATTACCCTCTATGAAACTTCTACAATCCCATACTATTCTTCTTTTTCTACATTGAAAGTTTCTGATAGTAATCTAGTTTGGGCAAATCAAAAAGGTGCAAATTCTGTACTGGTCATGTATAATGGTTTAACTAGCATCCCCATAGCTAGTAGTGTCTATTCACCCATAGCAGGTTACAGCATTTCTGGTAATACAGTTGTTTACGCCAAACAAGATGTTACTAATACCGAAATTTATCGTTACAGTGATGGCACGACAACCAAACTGACTAATAACACAATTAAAGACTACGCCCCTCAGATTTCTGGTAGTAACGTGGTTTGGTATGCTAACGATGGTACAGATGTGGAAATTTTCCGCAATAATGGTACAATCACAACCCAACTTACCAACAATTCCACAGACGAGTTCGATTTAAAATTATCTGGTAATTATGCTGTTTGGTCTGGTTGGGATGGTAATGACTATGAACTTTATGTCAATAACGGCACTACCACAACTCAACTGACAAATAATACTACTGACGATTACAGTCCGGTTATTTCTGATAATAAAGTAGCCTGGTTTAACTGGAATGGCACAGCCGAAAACCTGTTTTTCTACAACGGAATAACTACTACCCAGGTTACAAATAATCTTCTGGTTTTTAACCCGATAGTTTCTGGTGATAAAGTCGTCTATGATAAATACGACGGTGCAAATTATTCCCTTCAGCTTTACAACAGCGCCACCAAAACCATAACTCAATTAGGTAACAACCAAACTTATCAACATTCATTTAAGATAGACGGAAATTGGGTTGTGTGGAAAGACTCAGACCCTGTGAACTATTCCCAAACACTAAAACTATATAACGGGACTTCAACTATCACTTTGGGTAATAGTTCTGGTGATTTCACAGTCTCCGGTAATAAAGTTGCATGGACAGGATCTCCTGTTGGCTCTTCTGGGTCTACACAACTCTTTACTTATGATGGCACAACGACCACACAAATTACGACAGATGTTCAAAACACTTCCTCTGTAAGTAATTTAACTATAACTGGTAATAATTTTGTTTGGGGAATTAATAATCAATTATACATAGCTAAACCTTCGACAAAGCCAGGTCTAAGTATTAACAATATTACAGTAGTCGAAGGGCAAACTTCTCCTCAAAATGCAGTTTTAACTGTCACTCTCTCTGCTGCTAGTACCACACCTGTTACTGTTCAATATGCTACTCCTACGGGCTACTCTGGAGGAGCTTCTCCAGGTTCTGATTACACCGCAACTACCGGTACAGTCACTTTTAATGCGGGGGAAACGACAAAAACTATTAACGTTCCTATTCTGAATGATAACTTTTCAGAATATGATGAAAACTTTAGTGTTACACTCTCTAACCCCACAGGTGCTTTGTTAATACCAGGTCAAAATGTAGGAATTGTGACAATTACAGATACATTACAATCTATTGTTACTACCACCTTAGCCGCAGGTATAGAAAACCTCACTTTAACCGGAACCGATATTAACGGAACTGGCAACATTAACAACAACAAGATTACAGGTAACAGTGGCAACAATATCCTTGATGGTGGTGGAGGTTCTGACACCTTAATTGGTGGACTCGGTAACGATACTTACATTTACAATGGAGATAGTTATTTAACTCTTACCGAAAATCCCAATGAAGGTATTGACACTGTTCAGTTTTTTAGCACCTTAAATTATAGTTACACACTAGGGGTTAACCTAGAAAATCTTACCCTCACTGGTACAAATAACATCGGTGGCTCTGGTAATGCCCTCGATAACGTGATTACGGGTAACAGTGGTAATAATTCTCTCTCTGGATATGCTGGTAATGATATCTTGGATGGTGGTGCTGGGGCTGATTACCTTTTTGGTGGCTTAGATAATGACACTTACATTGTTGATAATGTCAGTGATTATGTTTCAGAAAATGCTAACGAAGGAACTGACACTGTTAAATCTTCTGTAACTTACACACTAGGGACTAACGTAGAAAACCTCACCTTAACGGGAACAACGGCTATCAACAGCACAGGTAATGCTCTTGATAACGTGATTACGGGTAATAGTGGTAATAATTCTCTCTTTGGGTATGATGGTAATGATACCCTTGTTGGTGGTGCTGGTAAAGATACCCTGACTGGTGGATTAGGTATTGACCGATTTAGTTACAAAATTCTTACTGATTCTCTTTTGGGAAAATTTGATACCATTACCGATTTTAATGCTAGTGTTGGCAACGATTTATTCCTTGTCACTACTGCACGGGCAGGATTTTCTACTGCGGGAAGTGTTTTAACTCTTGATACTGTGGGAATTAACGCACAATTAACCACAATTAATTTCGGTGCAAATTTTGCTGCCACATTTAGTTTTGGAACTCGTACCTTTGTGGCTATTAATAATGCTACGGCTGGGTTTAATGCTAATACCGATGCCATTATTGAGGTGACTGGTTTAACAGGAACTTTGGGAGTTAGTAATTTTGTCACAGTTTAGTAGTCCCTAAGAGGATGTTTTAAAAGTTTTCAAGGTATAAATTAACCCCTCTTGTAAACCTCTCCCAGAAGCGGAGAGAGGCTTTGAAACCCCCCCTTCCCAGCCTTCGGCACGCTGCGCTAACGTAGGGAAGGGGGCAGGGGGGTTAGGTTTTTGGAGATTATTGGTTTCATCTAATACTTTATGGCTAACGCCACGCTATGCTATCAAACAACCTCTAAGAAGTGAGGGATATTAATTTTATTATGCCCTTAGTTAATATTGTGAATATGATGATCATTTTG
>JANMEE010000104.1:0-25180 GCA_031376645.1 Dolichospermum sp. OTE_75_concoct_329_sub
GGGCGTATTGCAATACGCCCGTACAAAAATCAGTAGAAGTGTATAACAATACACTTGTGCTGAACCACGTATCCCTGACGGGACCGGAGGGATATAGGAACAAAGAACACGAAGGAAGAAGAAGGAAGGAAGAACGAAGGAAGGTTGTTCAAATTTTTGAATTTTTATGATTAATATTTATACACAAGTTTCCCAGGGTGAAGCATGGCTACATCGTTATCGGGGTAGTTTGCCAATATTTGCTTGTGTTTTAGGATTTACGGAAACTGGTTTAATTCCTGGTATTTCTGCGGCTGGGTTGACTCCAGATGATCGTCAATATACGGCTTGTGCTGATGCGGAATTTCTCTATTACGGTGCTGAACATCAGCCTAATTACCCTCTGCCACCTTTGACTTCGGGGGCTTCTCCTGTGCTGATTTCGCGGGCAGTGGTGGCTAATTTAAATATCCCTGTTTACTTGTTTAATGCGGGATTACCACATACTCCACCTGTACCATTAATTGATTTAGGTGGTACTCCGGCTAAGTGTTTAAGTCAGGGTGCGGCTATGGATATAGATATTGTTAAACATTTATTATCACAAGGTTTGCTTTGGGGTTCTCAATTAAGTTCTCAATTAAATGATGATAAGTATTTAATTATCAGCGAGTGCGTTGTCGGTGGCACAACAACGGCTTTGGCAATTTTAACTGGTTTGGGGATTGATGCTGTCGGTAAAGTTAACAGTAGTCATCCTGTGTGTAATCATGGGCAAAAATGGGATTTGGTACAAGCTGGATTGGCAAAAATACCCCCTGCCGTTGATCCTTTAGCACTTGTGGCGGCAGTAGGTGATCCTATGCAGGTGGTAGTAGCCGGAATGGCGATCGCTGCTAGTCGGAGTTGTGGGGTATTATTGGGTGGAGGTACACAAATGTTAGCAGTTTATGCTTTGATTCAAGCGATCGCCCGCAAATATTCTTTATTTTGGCAACCCACAGAAATTGTTATCGGTACAACCCGTTGGGTAGCAGAAGATCCCACAGGTGCGACAGTTGATTTAGCCCAGAGTTTAAACAAAGATAGTATCCCTCCCTTGTTAGCTACACAATTGAGTTTTGCTAATTCTCGATCCCCCCAACTTCAAGCTTATGAACGGGGTTTTGTCAAAGAAGGTGTTGGTGCTGGTGCGGCTTGTATTGCTGCTTCTTTAAGTCAAAATTGGCAACAAAATCAACTATTAGCAGCTATTGAAGCCCAACTTGAGCAACTTAGCACCAATCAATCAACTTAATAAACTCTCTGTCCGAGTAACTGTTCTTCCAATTAATATAGCGATAATCTATAAATTTGACTAGAAAGTGAGCTACGCTTAAAAATATCTGACCCTCTATCCTTATTCCCTATCTTATGGATTAATGCCATGATTACCAACCTTATCCCACAACTGGATGATAGCATTGAAGAACAACGGATCATTATCAATAATGTGACTTGGCAACAATATGAAACCCTCAGAGCTACCCTAGATGATATTCCAGGGTTACGCATGACTTATCTAGAAGGCACTTTAGAACTAATGAATCCATCTAAAAAACACGAATTAGACAAAAAAACAATTGCGCGTTTAATCGAAATCTACGTCTTAGAGATGGATATTGATTTAACAGGCTATGGTTCTACCACATTTCGCAAACAAATTAAAGCCAGAGGATTAGAACCAGATGAATGTTACTGTTTTGGACAAATCAAAGAAGTTCCCGATATTGCCATAGAAGTTGTTTTATCTAGTGGAGGAATTGATAAATTATCTGTTTATCAAGGTTTAGCAATTCCCGAAGTTTGGTTTTGGCAAAATAATCAATTTGCTGTATATCACTTACGTCAGGAAGGCTATGAATTAATTAACCGCAGTGAATTTCTCCCTGAATTAGATTTAACTATTTTAGCTCAATATGTCCAATTGCCCCATCAAACTCAAGCTGTAAAAGCCTATCGAGATAGTTTACGGTAAAAATGATTTAGGATAGCTATATTCACCCACTGCAAAATCAATGGATAGACGATCTTTTTTATTTGGTACAAGTACCTTAGCACTTGCTCAAGTCATGACAGGATGCGGAACAAACCAGAAACCGCCTTTAAATGTACAGTTATTAAAAGACTCTATACCCGGACAGGTAGTTAATCAGTTTCGGAAAACTGTAACTGAAGGGGGAAAGTTGAAATTCACCCCCATTAATCAGCTTCAGGATTTATTTAAATTATTACAAACTTGGCAAAAACCACAAATCAATAATCAGCAAGCATGGACTCGTTATATCCCATTTAGTCAAAATGAAAAATCACCAACTGCCAATCTAGTCACATTGGGAGATTATTGGCTACAAGCAGCAATTAATCAAAAACTAATTCAACCATTGGAAACAGCAAATATCAAAAATTTAGCTAACTTAAATGAAAAATGGCAACAAATAGTTAAGCGTGATTCCCAAGGAAATATTTGGGCTGTTCCTTATAGTTGGGGGAATACAGTAATTATTTATAATCAAGAAAAATTTCAACGGTTGGGTTGGAAACCAACAGATTGGAGTGATTTATGGCGGAATGAATTGCAAAATCGGATTTCTTTACTGAATCATCCTCGAGAAGTAATTGGTTTGGTTCTGAAGAAATTAGGAAAATCTTATAATACAGAAAATCTTAATCAAATCTCTTCTTTAGAATCAGAATTAAAAACATTAAATCAACAAGTGAAATTTTATGACTCTAAAAACTATCTAGAACCATTAATTACTGGAGATACTTGGTTAGCAGTTGGTTGGTCTGGTGAGATTATCCCAGTAATCAGTCGTTATCAAAAATTTGCCGCAGTTGTTCCCCAATCAGGAACAGCTATTTGGGCTAATTTATGGGTAAATCCCACAGGTGTTAGTAATGATAGTTTAGCATATCAATGGCTAGACTTTTGTTTACAACCCAAGACATCTAAACAGATTGCCTTACTAACTAAAAGCAATTCTCCTATTGAGAATACTATGGTCGCGGGGGATATTGATAAGCGGTTACAGAACTTATTATTAACTGATTCAGAAATTTTTGCCAAAAGTGAATTTTTACTCCCCTTACCTCCAGCAGTTATGAAAGAGTACGAAGATTTATTTATCAAGATGAAAAAATCATGATTTTATAAGGAATAACTGAAACTAACTTTGCTTTGACTATTCATCTGAAGCCGACAGGAAGAAGGGCGTTGAGAAAAATTGCAGGTGTAAGTTGCTAAAGGTTCTTTTTCATAATTAAAAATTCGGATATTGTAACCAGATTGACTGGCCAAGCTACCTAAACGATTTACAAAAACATACTTTTGCACATAGTCTAATAAACTCCAAATTTGCTGATTCACAATTAAATCTGCTCGTGGTGTTTCTGTCTGTGAAGCTGGATAAACTATCCAATTTTCTAAAAGTTTGTTTTCTGAGTTTTCCTTGGCCCACCATAAACTGGGAACTGTTAATTGTTGGGGATGAATAGTTTTAGCCGTAATGATATTATCTATTGTATGAGTGAGTAGATCTAACTGTAAAGGTGCATCAGAAGGTAGAAAAAGGTTTTCCGCTTTTGATGGGAGAATAGGTAAAAAGTAAGAAGTAGCAAAACTCAGCAATGCTAATAATAACCGTGGTTTTTTGCGGCTAAATAAATTATTTTTAGTCATAGCTTTGATAGCTTTTAGGAATTTTCCATAATGTTCATCGTCCAATTTAGAAAATCCTGACTGAAATATAAAATTTTATAAAAAAAAGGAATATAGTTAAAACATTTTTAGTGAACTGGTACTGATTTGATTTTGACTTATTAGGCTAATGATACGGATAGGCGGTTAAAATAAGATATGATCTCACGCAGAGGATTTTGAGTATTTTTGTGCTTGGGCGTGATATTTTTGGTATTTTGGTTCCAAGATTAGGACAAATATTAAAAAAATATAAAATTTATTTTTATTAAAATTGATTTTTATTTCAGCACTTTTAACTATGAAGCCTTGTAGAACAAGCATTTTCATGAAAATTAGAGAAGTGCTTGACAAGTGCTTTTCCAAAGTGATATTATAAAATTGGCTTATTTAGTGTATTTTTATATGATACATTAGGGAGTGAAAAATGCCTATGGCAAACAATCACAAACCTAAATCATGAAAATAATATCCGAAATAAGATTCAAAGAGTTCTTAGGCAAATATCCTGATGCTAAAGCTAATCTTTCAACTTGGCATAAACGAGTAAAATTAGCTAAATGGCAAGACTTTAACGGAGTATGCCAAGATTTTAAGCAAGGGAGTGTTGATAAAGTAGGGGATTATATTATTTTTGATATTTGTGGTAACGACTACCGCTTAATTATTTATATTGATTTTGTTGGCAAAAAAGTATACTTAAAATATTTCTTGACTCACGCGGACTATAGTAAAGATAGATGGAAAAATGATTAAGAGTTCAGTTAAAGTTCTGAGCTATTAATAGAAGCGTCTCCGGCTGTAACGGGAGTTAAGGTACAAATATGATTAACCTTTCAGCTAAAAATCCTAGTTATATTGACTTATTACAAGCTTTTCCTCCTAGACCGATAAAGTCAGATGAGGAATTACTTGCTGCTCAAAATACAATTGATTCTCTCATAGATAATGCTCCATTAACACTAGATGAGCAGGACTATCTTGATTTATTAGGTACTTTGGTGTACGAATATGAGCAAACAAAAGAGCCTGTTCCTGATATTTATGGCATAGAATTACTCAAAGCTCTTATGGAAGAATATGGCGTTGATGAAAAAGATTTGATTCCTGTATTGAAAACAGAATTTATAGTTTCAGATATTCTCACCGAAAAGTGTAACTTAACTATCACTCACATCCAAGAGTTAGCAGAGTTTTTCCATCTTTCACCTGCTGTTTTCCTCCCGCTACGTGCTTAAAATAGATTATCAAGAATTATCCCCTATTCTCAACAAGAGTGCTAGGCTTGACGGTATTAGGGGCAATGGCACGATAAAATTCTATAACGATAAATTGCAATAAAGGTCTAAATGGCAGAAACACTATTTTTCAACGCCCTGCGGGAAGCTATTGACGAAGAAATGGCACGCGATTCCAGCGTATTCATTATGGGTGAGGACGTAGGACACTACGGCGGTTCTTATAAGGTTACTAAAGATCTACACAAAAAATATGGTGATCTGCGAGTTTTAGATACCCCCATTGCCGAAAATAGCTTTACTGGGATGGCTGTAGGCGCGGCTATGACGGGATTAAGACCGATCATTGAAGGGATGAATATGGGCTTTCTGCTCCTAGCCTTCAACCAAATTTCTAATAATGCGGGTATGTTACGCTACACTTCTGGTGGTAACTTTACAATCCCTATGGTGATTCGTGGACCTGGGGGTGTGGGTAGACAACTAGGTGCGGAACATTCCCAACGTCTAGAAGCTTATTTTCAAGCTGTTCCCGGTTTAAAAATTGTGGCTTGTTCCACACCTTATAACGCTAAAGGATTGCTAAAAGCAGCTATCCGCGATAATAACCCAGTGTTATTTTTTGAACACGTTTTACTTTATAACTTAAAAGAAGATTTGCCAGAAACAGAATATGTCCTCCCGTTAGACAAGGCTGAGGTTGTCCGTCAAGGTAAAGATGTGACAATTCTCACTTATTCGCGGATGCGGTATCATGTCCTGCAAGCTGTGAAAGTTTTGGAAAAAGAAGGTTATGATCCAGAAGTTATTGACTTAATTTCCTTGAAACCTCTTGATTTTGAGACTATTGGCGCATCAATTCGCAAAACTCACCGAGTTATTGTTGTTGAAGAGTGCATGAGAACCGGAGGTATTGGTGCAGAATTAGTCGCATCTATTAATGACCGCTTATTTGATGAATTAGATGCACCTGTTCTGCGGCTTTCTTCTCAAGATATTCCCACACCTTACAACGGTAATCTTGAGCGCTTAACTATTATCCAACCAGAACAAATCGTGGAAGCGGTTCAAAAAATGGTGGCTTTGCGAGTTTAGGTAATGGGTAATGGGTAATAGTTTTTCCAATTACCAATCACCTATTACCTATTACCAGCCTAAACTTCTCTCACAACTGGCAAAAAGAACGTTATTATTACCTTTGTCAGTTGTGAGTGATGGTATGCAAAAACAGCGATCGCTATTAGCATTAATTATAGTTTTGGTAATCGCCGCTATTACGGTGATTGTGACAATTCCTGTCCCCTTGGGATTAGACCTACGGGGGGGTTCACAGCTTACTATTCAGGTGAAACCAACGGCGGAAATTCCGCAAATCACCGAAAGAGAATTAGAAGCTGTGAAAAAAGTAGTCGAAGGGCGGATTAATGGTCTTGGTGTTTCCGAACCATTAATTCAAACTATAGGTACAGATAAGATTTCCGTGCAATTACCTGGTGTCAATGACCCAGAACAAGCCGAACGGGTATTAGGCGGTACAGCGCAGTTAGAGTTCCGGATCCAAAAACCGAATACAGAAACTCAACTTTTTGCTTTTCAGGTAACACGGAACGACCTGAAAAACAAGCGGGAAGAGTTGAAAAAGACGAAAGATCAAGCAGCAATTGATAAGAACAAGGAAGAGTTACAAAAAAGTAATCAAGCAGTTGCTGAATTGTTTGAAAGTACCAACCCACCCCTAACTGGTAAATATCTCAAGGATGCCTATGGTGAACCCAATCAAGGTACAAACTGGAATGTAGCTATCCGTTTTGATCCAAAGGGTGGTGAACTCTTTGCTGGACTGACAAAAGACCTCGCTGGTACGGGTCGGAGTATTGGTATTTTCCTAGATAATGAAATGATCAGTTCACCCAACGTCGGGGTAGAACACGCTGCTACTGGGATTACTGGTGGTGCTGCTATCATTACAGGTAATTTTAAAGCCCAAGAAGCCAATGATTTAGGAGTACAGTTACGCGGGGGTGCATTACCTGTTCCTGTGGAAATTGTCGAAAGAAGAACAGTAGGAGCTACTTTAGGCAAAGATAGTATTCAAAGAAGCATATATGCTGGTATTGGTGGTCTGACCTTAGTATTAATATTTATGGTGTTGTACTATCGCCTACCAGGAATGATAGCGAATGTGTCACTATTGATTTACTCCCTACTGACTTGGGCTGCATTTTGTTTACTGAGTGTAACCCTCACCTTACCGGGAATTGCTGGTTTTATTCTCAGTATTGGTATGGCTGTTGATGCTAACGTCTTGATTTTTGAACGTACCAGAGAAGAATTACAAGCAGGTAAATCTTTATATCGTTCTGTAGAATCTGGTTTTTACCGCGCCTTCTCTAGTATTTTAGATAGTAACGTCACTACCTGGATTGCTTGTGCTGCATTATTTTGGTTGGGTTCAGGTTTAGTAAAAGGCTTTGCCCTTACATTGGCTTTAGGTGTAGGGGTGAGTATGTTCACCGCAATTACTTGTAGTCGCACATTGATGTTTTTAGTTATTTCCATTCCCTCTTTGCGGAAAACAGAATTTTATGCTCCTAATGTGCCAGCGGCGAATAAAACAGGAGTGGCACAATGAGATTAGATATTAACAAAGCTAGAGGTACTTGGTGGACTATTTCCGCTGTTATTATCCTGACTGGTATCATCTCCATGGTGATATCTTCATTGAATCCCAATATCAAAGCACCTCTGCGTCCTAGCTTGGATTTTATCGGGGGAACAAGATTGCAATTTGTTCGGGACTGTGGCAAACCTGGTAACTGTGACAAGCCAATAGATATCAACATTGTCCGAGAAGTAGCTAAATCTCAGGGACTTGGAGATAGTAGTATTCAGTTAATCTCGGAAAATGGCCAAGAAAATGGCATTACTATTCGCACAAAAAACCTGGAAACTGAACAACGGGCAAATTTACAAACTGCCTTAACTGAAAAAATTGGCGCTTTCGACCCGCAAAAAAATCAAATTGACTCCGTTGGTGCAACTTTAGGAAAAGAGTTATTTACTTCTGGGGTCTTAGCTTTGATAGTTTCCTTTATTGGGATTACTATCTACATGGCTTTCCGGTTTCAGTGGGACTATGCCTTGTTAGCTATTGTGGCATTGTTTCACGATATTCTGATTACAACTGGAGTTTTCTCAATTTTAGGCTTAGTTTTTGGCGTTGAAGTAGATAGCCTTTTTATTGTGGCTTTGCTGACTATCACAGGTTTTTCAGTTAATGATACTGTTGTGATTTATGACCGGATTCGGGAAACTATTAAACTTCATCCCGAACAACCAATTGCTGAGGTTGTTGATGATGCTGTTAACCAAACTTTATCTAGATCAATCAACACAACTTTAACAGTTTTATTGACATTATCTGCTATCTTCTTGTTTGGTGGAGAAACTCTCCATTATTTCTCTCTAGCCTTAATTATCGGCTTTTTAATGGGGGCTTATTCTAGTATTTTTATTGCTAGTACACTCCTAATTTGGTGGCGAGAACGCAGTCAAAATTATCCAGTTGAAACCCCTATAAGCTCCCCGGAAATTTAAATTCATTCATGGGTGATTGGTGATTGGTAATTATTAATTACTACCCAATTCCCAGGATTTGAAAAAATTGAAAATCAAAGAAAGATTTCTGAATTTGGAATTAATTTCTTATCTATGGATAATCCCGAAGAATCACAAATTGAGTCAGAAGCATTAGTATTAGATCCTATTTTTGCGGAACAAATACAAAAACTACATAGACTGACAGTATATGGAAGATGGTTATTTTCTCTCTGCTTATGGTTAATAATTGCCCCTTTCTGTCTGTGGGATTTACGAGTTGAAATTTCTTTACTGCAACAATATTTTACTTGGGTCGGATTACGGTATTCACTAATTTTTCATTCTTTATCCACTCTTGGTTTAAGTTTATGTATTGCCATGACAACTTCTGTTTTAGTGTGGCAAAGTCGCAATATTCTTTGGGGATTACCATTACAAGAACAGGAAAATTTAAAAAAGCAAGTTTATCGGATTCGTCAACAAGGATCTTCTCACCCTCTATGGAAGTGGGTATGTGAAAATAATCCACCAAAATAATCAATTACCGTGATTAATAACTATTAGTGAACCCTTCTCTTCCTTCTTCTTCCTTCTTCTTCCTTCGTGTTCTTCGTTCCTATATCCCTCCGGTCCCGTCAGGGATACGTGGTTCATTAACTCCTGACTCGGTGACTCCTATCCTTTACGAAAGGACTTATTTAGCAAACCCTATGTTAAAAGAAGAAGCGCAATGGCTGGGAAAAATGATTTATTCCCTAGATGAAAATACCGTATTTCCTTTGTTAAACCTTGGTAGTTCTAGCGAGAAATTTCGAGAACAGGAGCAACCCTGGATACATGAATTTCTATTTAAACCTGCTAAAATTAATGGTAATTTAGTGATTCATGCTGATTTAAAACAGGATACTGGTATTAACTTAATAGGAGATTTAAATGATCCAGTCTTTTTACAGACTATTTCTGAATTAAATATTAAATCAGTTATTTGTTCTAATTTACTAGAACATCTTCTTAATAAAGCAGAAATTTGTCAAAATATTAGTTCTATTATTCCTGTCAATGGTTATTTATTTCTCACAGTTCCTTATCAATTTCCTTTACATTTAGATCCTATTGATACTTTATTTCGTCCCAATATTGAGCAATTATGTGAACTTTTCCCTGATTTAGAAATAGTCAATGCAGAAATTATTTCTGGGGGAAAATTATATAAATGCACATCTATTCCACCTGCTTTATATGTAATACTTATGATTATAAGATTATTATTACCCATGTATCAACCACTACGATGGTTAAATTCTTTCCGCTATAGTTTATGGTTATTTAGAAATATTTCTGTTACTTGTGTGGTTTTGAAAAAAACTGACAAACCCAACCTCCCCGATTCTTAAAGAAGTCGAAGATACAGCGGTTCTTTTGTTGAGTGAGATACAAGAACCCCACCCCCAACCCCCTCCCCGCAAGCGAGGAGGGGGCTATGATTTACTGGAAAAAGCTATATTAAAATGGGATCTTGAATGTTGCATATCTATATACATAATTTCTATTTTTGGAGAAAATATGCCATAACAGAAATGAAGATACTCCGATCATTGGGTGTTTATAGATGATGAAATATTCTCAGATTCAATTTAGCCAAAGCCTTGCGGATATTGATCTTTACCAACTCCAAGAACTGTTTAATCTGGCTGCTTTTTGGGCAAAAGGACGCAGTATTAAGGATTGGGGTATAGCTATTGCTAACAGTGAACCTGTTATTTCTATCTGGGATAGGGAATTATTAATTGGTTTTGCCAGAGCAACTTCTGATGGCATCTATCGCGCTACAATTTGGGATGTTGTCATTCATCCAGAATATCAAGGTAAGGGACTGGGCATCAAGTTGGTAGAAACGGTTTTAAGTCATCCCCGGATGCAAAAGGTAGAGCGTGTATACTTGATGACAACTCACCAACAGGAATTTTATGAAAAGATTGGTTTTCAAGCAAATAACACGACGACAATGGTTTTAAATAATCAGTCTAATTTTGATGCTTTTATGACTGAGGAAATTTGTTTACAACAGTCTCTATAGGCATAGATATTTGCAGTCTAGTTAACTGCGGTGTGTCTTCTTTATTAGTGGGGAAAGGCAAAATTTCTAACTTTCCTCCCATTAATTCGACTAAACTTTGATTAATTGCCAGTTTCATTCCTACTGACAAAACTATATTTGTATTTGTTTGATGTTCCAATTTCATCAAATCTATAGATTCACTTATAATTACTGTCTCAGTCGGTACATCTAACCAAATATTTGCATAATTACCTGTAGATGATAAATTACTAGAAAGATAAATATTGCCTTCTTCCATTTTATCAATTGTGGTATTTATCAAATTTATTAATACTTGTTTGAGCCAATGGTGATCTGCTAAAATGTTAATTTCTGAATCTGACGGTGAAAGAATGAAAGGATAATTACGGTTGACTGCTAATAGATAAGTTAAGTTATAAATTTCTTGGACAAATTCACTTAATTGTAAAGTCTCAATATCCAATTTATTTCTACCAGATTCGATTTTAGAAACATTCAGAATTTCATCAATTAGTTTTAATAACTTTAGAGATTTTTCGTGAGATTGTGCGACAAATTCTCGCTCTTCTTCGGGATTTTCACATAAATCACCCAAAATTAATTGATGTAATCCTATGATACTACTTAATGGCGATCGCAATTCATGGCTAATTCTGGCTAAAAACCCTGCTTGAAACTGACTCATTTCCCGCGCTTGATGATATGCGAGTTGAGTTTGCTGCAATTCTTGTGAAAGTGAGTTTTCTGGTTGTTGTGGGGCATTTTCAATGGAAATGGATGGAGATTTAACGGACTGTAGGAATGATTTACAAATACCTATTCCTAATCCTACTCCTGTTCCTAAATATAGCCAGTTACTAAAGTTCATAATTATCTAATTTAATACTACCTTGTCTTAAAATCTGCCAGTTATTTCCTGTCCATTTAGCAACGGTGGAAGGTATTCCCAAACCCTTGTATTCTATGGATTCTAATGTTAGAACCTCTGGAAATTGAGCTTCTATTTCGGCTTTGGTTTCTAATGCAGGTTGACCTGATAAATTAGCGCTGGTTGTAGCCATTGGACCTGTTTGCGCTAAAATAGTTTGGGCAATTGGATTATTTGGGACTCTAATACCAATAGTGCTAGGATCATGGGGATTCATGACTTGGGGAATTTTATCACTAGCTGGTAATACTAAGGTTAATGCACCTGGCCAGTATTGATTAACAATTTTTTGCCAAATTTGATATTCTATTTCGCTACCTTGAACATAATCCCATAAATCTTCGGCTTTGGCTGCCATTAAAATCAAGGGTTTATCGAAACTGCGTTGTTTTGCAGCATAAATTAATTCTGCTTGTGCGGGTATGGTAGCTAATGCAGGGACGGTATCTGTGGGGAAACTGATGAGTTTTCCAGTTTTTGCAGCTTCTATAAGTCCTGATAATGAAAGGTTCATAAGTAGGGTTTTTCTGTTGGTGTTTTGAACTGGGGATGATTTTTTTGATAAAATAAAAATATTCGTAAAAAACAAAATAATGAATATTCAAATTCAATTTTTGCTAAACCCTTAATTGACAAAAATCAAGAGTCGTCATTATACGAAAAAATAGAATTATTGCCTATGTTTAAATCAGGGTAGTGAGTAGTCAGTTCGTCTGTTATATGGTAATAATATTTATCTATAGGAAATTCAACAATTTTATGGCGTATTAAAATAGTCAAGAAATATTGAAACAGTGAAAGACTCCGGGGAATTTGTGCAAATGATGTTGCTTGAACTTCTGTTTTAATAACATTAATAATTTTTTGAATTTCTTGGTTATTTATTTCCTTATTTGTAGTAATTACAAGCCGATATAAGTTATCACAAAAACGGTTCATGTCTTTTGGTTTTAGTTCATCAGGAAGTTTACCTGTTTCAAACAGATTTTTAATCTCACGCGCTAATTTATTTTTGATTTTTATTTCAGGATAATCATTTTCTTGGATAATAGCAGAGGTTTGTTCAAAAGCCAGAATTAGGGTATCCAGTTGTTCAACATTAGCTTTAATTTGTGCTACTAAACGTAATCTTTTCCAATCAATCTCAGGACTTTTATATACTAAATCATGAGTTGAAACTGCCCAAGCGTGTTCAAAAGCACTTTTAACCTGAATTTCAAAGGTAATATTATAAATATTTAATTCATTATTTAAATCTATGCTATCTTCTTTTTTTAGTTGAGTATAAATTCTTGTTGAGTCAAATTTAAAAGTATCAGGAGATTTTTTATGTTGTCCTCGTTTAATTATGCGTGGTTTAGGTTTAATTTCAAAAACAGCTTGACAAAATTTTATCACTTCTTCTTCATGCGATAACGTTGGTATAATAATTGTGCAAGCAAATAAATCATCTAAATCTGTCCAGCTTTTAAATCTGCCTGTTTCAATTTTCTCCGCTAGAGATTCAATACTTTTTATCCGTGACGAAAAAGCATATCCTTTGTTTTCACAGAGGTTTATTAAGGTGGATTTTACCCTTTCAGCAACTACTTTCACAAAAGGCAGATATTCATTATATTTGCGCTCTAATATAGAGGGATAGATCATATATTTAATTTTGTAAATTAATTAAAACTTCCCTGAATTACAGATTTCATAATTCTAATTCTAGTTTTTCTAGTACCTGAATCTGTAACTGACTGTTTAACTGCTTTGTAGTAATCTAGTGCGTTTCTGTGATAATCGTCTAGTGAATCTCTAGACACATTGTTTAATTCTTTATCTTCAACTACTTCTAAAAAACTCTTAATTCTTTCACCAATTTCTTTAGTTATATTGAGTTCATTTTCACGATTCAACTCAGCAACAGCACCAAATAAAGAATAAAAATCAGCTTGATTTTTTAATCTAGTTTTAGATAAATTTATATCTTGTGATAATTCTAATATCTTTTTAATAGATTCGATGGTATGACGAAATTCATTTTCAATATTATCTTTATCTTCCCAATCAATATCTCTATCACTAAATGATTTATCAAGATATTCTTGACTATAAGCCCTCACACCTTCTTCTACAAAAAGTAATAGTTGTGCAACCATTTCCACATCTTTCATTTGCTTTTTTGTTCTTTGATCAATATTCGGAAAATTGCCCCCTAAATATTCAAACATCCATATAGTTAAATCTTCTACAGCAGTAATAAAAACTCCATTAAATTTGGCATGACGAAGTTCTTGAAGGGTCAGCTTAATTACATTGCGATTAATCCGATCAAAGATATTACCAATAATTTTTTCATCAGATGATGGTAAATATTCAATAGCAAACTGATATTTCCAGAAATTCTGTTTATCATCAACATCTAAATCTTTAAAGTATTTACCACGCAATCTTGAAATCGTAGCATTTTCATATACAGGAAATTCATTATTAGCGAATTCAAACAAAGTAGATAATCTTTGTTTACCATCAACTATACTAATTTTAGATACTCCTTCAGGTGTAATCTCTTGATAGATAAATATGGCAGGTGCTGGATAACCGTTAAGTACAGTATCAATAAAGTAGTCTTTATAGTCTTGATTCCAAACACTACGTCTTTGATAAGGTGGATCAAGTTCAATGAGTTTTCTGGTATGGAGATCCCAAAACCAAGAAATAGTTTGAAAATTAATTGTTCTGTTCATAGAATTACCTGCGTTAAAAATTTGTAAATTGGAATCTAGTATGATTATACAATTAGGAGTTATGGCGATAGCGAAGCGCTGCTGCAAGCAGATCGCTATTTTATTAGCTAGAGTAACTTAAATTTTGCAAAACCCAGATATCTACAGTATTTATTTTTACAAATCATGTTGTCATTACTTGCTGCTCTAACCTGTTGCCACAGACTATAAAAGAGATTATATTTATCTAAATTAGATGAGCAAAGGTTCATAAGGATGGTTTTTCTGTTGGTGTTTTTTGAGATGAATGATTTTGGGGAAATAAACCACGAAGGCACGAAGAGCGCGAAGGGAAGAAAAGAAGAGAGAAAAGAGTTATTTTTAATTTATTGGTAAGTCGCGCAGGTAGTAAAAGCGATCTTTTTTCCAATAATCTTCTTTAATTCTTCCCAAGTAGCCTGTTAATGGTGATGATAGTTCTATGAGAATGTCATATAATTCTCTATCTTCTAAGTTTTGAGGTGGGTTAGAAGTTACATATACGGCATGAAGAGCTTCTACTCCAATCCGTTCATTTTTTGAAACTTGTAAGTAATTTTTCAAAACTTGGATAATGTGCGATCGCAACTTAATATCTTTTTCAATTTTATCTATATATTCGTTAATTTTATCATCAATTTGCCCCGGTTCTAAATATTGCTTTAATTCAATTAAGTTTATCGCACCTGGATATTTTGCTTTGAGTTCAACTAATTTTTGTAATGTCATAGCTTTGATAATACTGACTTTAGAGATTTGAGCAGATTCTTGCAAGTTTTTAGTAGGTTCACCAGGTCCAATAATTAACCGCACAGCTTGAAGATAATTTTCTTGAAGATGTCTTTTACCAATTCTATCTAATTCTTCTACTGTGTTATGAGGAATGCTTTTACCTGCTTTACATTCGCAAACTAAAGAATAAGGTTTTGAACAATATAAATCTAAACCTCCAGCACCACCTTTATGATTTTCCTCTACCTTAAATCCTAAAAAATTAAGACTTTTGCGTGTAACAATTTCAAAATTTGTACCCGCTTGATAGTTGCTTGTAGTATCATCTTTTTCTATACTTCTATCTCCTAATGTTGTAATTGTTTTTGTCCAATCCAGACTTTGATCTAATTTTAGAATAGGTGGAACACTATACCAGCCTAGAAATTGCTTAATATCGTGATTAAGCTTTTCAACATCTGGATTACCTTGTGAAATATTTTCACAGTGTAATTGTAAAAATTCTATATTTTTATATGGATAAATCTCCCCAGATAAAATTAGATTTCTACGTTGTCTAAAACTAGTATCAGAAACTACTGGAATATCATTTTCACTTGCATAATTTACTATATCTTCAGATTTAGTCCAATAAAATGAACCTGGATCTGTTGGTATGTTAACTATACAAGGTTTAGAAAGGTGATAAACTCGCAATACTAACAACTTGAGAATTTTCTGCTTTTCAAATATATTTTCTAAAGCACTCAAATTCCAAATTGTTGATTCTGCAATTTTCGGTAAAAGATACTTTTGTTCAGAATTAATACGCCATTGATATTCGCAACGCGCCCAAAATTTAAGATGAAGAGGGTATGTTGAATATTTAGCTAAGGCATTTTTAGCTTTTGCTAAATATTCAGGTTGATAGTATTCCTCTAAATTCAGGTTATCTGGTAGTTTTTGACATGGATATAACCAAAATGATTTACCTTCATGCTGAAACTGCTTGAAAGGTACTACAATCAATTTTCCCAAAGCCAGCATTTCTACATCAAAAGCTGGTAATTGAATTCCATTAATTATTTGAATAGTCATATTACACTGGCGCACTCAAAATTTCACAAATTAATAAATTATCAGCAGCTAATCTTAACTCTTTAACTAATTGAATTACCTCTTCTTTGGTAAATCCATAGTCTTCAGATTGTTCATATCCTTTAATCCAAGCTAAAGCAATTTGAGCAACTTTGACATTTTTTAAAAGCAAAAATAATATTGCTCTAAGAAATTTGAAATCAATTCCAGTTTGATTTTCTAAAATTGCTTCAACTAATTCATCAAAAAAATCTGACAAAGTAGCTTTATTCTGAGTTGTTACAATATATTTTCGTAATTCATCAGGTGAATTACATTTTTCAATATATGAGCGATATTTATCTTCAAACTCTGTTCCTTTTAAAGTATTAATTGCTGCTGCTGCTAATTTTTGCCATTGAGTAATTCCTTGACTATCTTTACGAGTAAAACTATCAGCTAAGTAAAATCGTACATGAGAATTAATTCGCTTTGGATTAGTACAAGGACCAATATAGGCAAAGACAGAACCTCTATCATGTGTGATCTTTTTCCAAACTCTATGGATAATATGGCTTTTACCAGTACCTCTATCACCTTTGATTGCAATTCCAATTTTGTTGGAATACTTTTGACGTACCTCAGAAATTGCATCAAATATTCTTTCATCAATATGTTGATTCAGACTAGGTAAATTAGTAACAACATCACCCCAAACTTCAGTATCTGATATGACTGGTTTCAGTCCAAAAGGATTTACAGATTCCTTCCGTGCTTTGTCAAATGAGACATATTTATCTGTGTTTAACATCTTAGTTTTTCCCTATTTGATTCTTTGATTATTAGAATTAATTATTACACTGGTTTACTAGCAAAAAATAAAAGCCCTCTTATTTCACTATTAATAGAATCTTTTTTCTGTTCTTCAGTCGCTCCTCGTGCTTCTCCACTTTGGAGATATAACAATTGCTCTGCTTGCATATCCATTATCCAAGCATTAAATTGATCGCGTTGTAAACGATTTTCTACCTCTTTGCGTATCTGCCAAATAGGAACTAACCCAGCATGACTATAGCTTTTATCTAGCTTGTCAAATAAATCAATAATCTCTGACTTAAACTCCTCATAAGAACCAATCACCCCACCAACAGAAACAACCGACGCAGCTATCACAACAGTATCTTTACCTATCCACCGTAACAACGCATTAGCTGCCCAAGTCCCAACAATAGTTCCCTCAAATTTAAACTCACCACTCCGCAAACCCGCACTCAACACATCTAAACCTATTGGTGTCGTGAGAGTATAACCAGTTCTAGAAACAGTAACAGCCCCATGTCCCTGCAAATCCTCTAAAATATCCTTATAGTCCGCCATTTTCTGACCCTTAGCCACTATCCGCTTCGTTAGCAAACTTTTTTTCACTTCTTGCTCACTTCCTCCTAATTCCCACAATGCAAGCAGCAAGCGTGTTTGAGCGTGCAAAGTCTGTAAATTCTTTTGTTCGGCAGTCATATTCGGTATCCTACTTAACTAAAAGATATTATAAGTATTTTATTTGTTACTGGGACAAAGTTTCAACAATATTGACTATTTTGATATAAATAAGACAAAAACCAATATTTTTTAGACACAATTATCGTATTTTTATATTCTTACTTCACAAAAAATTACTGATGATAAAAATAAATCAATATTCATAATTTATACCGCAAATACCCTGAACCAAAAAACTAAATTGCATATTTCCTCAGAGGTAATAAAGTAATCTTCGCTTATATCAGCAGCAAGATGGAAGACTAACAAAAATAGTTCATGATTACATACAAATACTATGCCCATACTTTTCTAGGTACGAAAAAACAATCAAAAGCTCAACTCTACCTTTGCATTTGTACGGTGATTAAAAAGTTGTAAATAATGGGAATAAAAAATGCAGACTATATATAAAGAGCGTAGATTCGGATTACGCGTGCAAGCCATACTGTTGTCAACATTACTCTCAGTTCTTTTATTAACAGGCTGTGGTGGTGGTTCTCGAAACGCATCAGTACCACCACCTGTTGATGATACAGCAGGAAGAAACATGAGCGATCGCTCTTTAGTTAATCAACCCGAAGCTAAAAAAGGTTTATCCACAGGTCAGACGTTTGCACTTTTAGGAGGAGCAGCAGCGCTTTACTATCTCTATAACAAACAAAAAAACGCTCAAGGGACAGGAGAAAAAGGCAAATATTACCTTTCCAAAAATGGGCGTGTATATTACCGCGACGAGCAAAACCGCGCTCACTGGGTAACTCCCCCTCCTGGTGGTATTCGTGTTCCCGAATCAGAAGCACAACGGTATAGTGACTTCCAAGGCTATAACGGACGCACCACAGGTCGGGATCTCACTCAAGTACCAGATGCACGACAATAAGGAGACAGATCATGGTTAACGAATTTTTGCAAAAAGCGAAAGATTTTTTCGTAGGGTTGGGCGATAAACGAGATGAAGAAGTGATACATCCAGCTACTGAAGACTCCTTCGGTGAAGCCGGCAACCAAGGGAACTTTGGCAATGTTCGTCCCGCTAGTGAAGATCCCTATGGCGACCCCGACGACGACAAAAATTAACTTTTGACATTTGGTGGCAAAGAATGTAGAGACGTTCCATGGAACGTCTCTACAGGGAGGAACGTCTCTACAGGGAGTTGGAGATTAAGTTTCCTGCAAAATCTCCAACGCCCTAGTAATATTTTCTCTCACCGACTCCGCCGAAGTCTGCAAAGCTGCTCTTTCTTGGTCATTAATATTCACTTCCACAATTTTTTTAATGCCCTCATTTCCTAAAAAACAAGGAACACCAATTACCACATCATTTAAACCATATTCCCCTTGCAGATAAGCCGCCATTGGTAACAACCGCGATTCATTTAATAATATTGACTGCACCATGATACAAGTTGCTGAAGCCGGAGCAAAAAACGCCCCACCAGTTTGCATTAATTCCACAATTTCTGCTCCACCATTGCGAGTTCTGGTGACTAAATTATCAATAGTTTCTTGACTTAATAATTCTGTAATCGGAATTCCATTTACTGTGGCATAGCGAGATAAAGGAACCATTAAATCACCATGACTTCCTAACACCATTGCTTTGACATCTGCGGGTAAAACTCCTAATTCTAAAGCCACAAAAGTTTCAAATCTAGCAGAATCTAAAACCCCAGCCATACCCATAACTCGACTTTTTGGTAAACCCGTAGTTTGCCAAGTTAAATAAGTCATCACATCCAAAGGATTTGTGACTACTATAAAAATAGCATTTGGAGAATGAGCGATCGCATTTTTAGCCGCATTTACCACAATATTGGCATTGACTTTCAGCAAATCATCCCGACTCATGCCTGGTTTGCGGGGAAAACCTGCCGTAATCACCACAATATTTGAATTAGCCGTATCTGCATAATCATTAGTCCCGCTAATTTGCCGATTATGGGACTCAATTCCCCGCGCTTCCAGCAAATCTAAAGCTAAACCTTGAGGCATCCCGGCAACAATATCCAACAATACCACATCAGCCAGATTTTTCTCGGCAATGCGTTGGGCTAAAGTGCTACCAACCCTACCCGCACCTATAATAGTCACACGGGGAGAATTATAAACAATTGGGGAATATGACATAATTTTTCTATAATTGCGATTTTTCAATCATAGTGCGGTGGGTTAGTGATAATTTAACCCACCATGTTGTTTAAAGCACAACTAGCAATTAAGCAAACTCTTCCAACTGTTCTAACTTTAACCAAATATTTGGCGTTGGCACTTGTCCAAACTTGACCAAAGCATAATCACCCTTGATATCCACAATTTCCCCTTGAGTTTCAAACAAATAACTAGGAAAGCGGGAATCACTAGCTTTAGCTTCTAGACTATTTTCCAACTTCTCCCGAATAGCCCGCACCATATTTCCTTTTTTAACAGCCATAATTTTCCCTCGTTCTCAAATAAATGCTTGTAATCAGAATTTTATCTTAGTACCCAGACACAAAAGCATAATTTCTTTCCTGAAAACAAATAACCGTCTACCTTCCTGGTAAGCGGTTGCAGAGAAAATTTTATATTATTATTGCCTAGTTCTTCCTTATCAGTTCCATTATAACAAATTCATAGGCAATTGTCAACCCCCTAAAACTCTATTTTCGCCTTTTTACACTTTATTCTCTCCATTCCATCGTGGCGAAAACTTCGTGACACTCCTGTAAACCTTTGCAACTTTTTGCCCCATCTGTAGGTTTTAGTCAATATAGTAAAGACGACTAATTTATCGATCGCCATGCGATTCCTAGGTCGCGCTAGTTCCCTCCGGGACGCAATGCGTTCGCTATCGCCCATTTCCGCAACCGTCAGTAACCCGGCCCTGCAAAACTTAGGGCGGTCATAAAAACGAAACATGAGGGATTTAAGCCCCAAAGGAGAGCAAAACATGGCTCTAGAGCCTTGCACGGAAGTTCCTATTCAAACATATAGTCCCAAAGCTATCGCTGATATCCCCGTACTCAAAGAACGAGGACAGAGAGAGGTATTTTGTGGCTTGACAGGTATTGTCTGGCTGCATCGCAAAATGCAGGATGCTTTTTTTCTGGTGGTGGGATCGCGTACCTGCGCCCATTTGATCCAATCTGCGGCTGGCGTAATGATTTTTGCGGAGCCAAGATTTGGTACGGCTATTCTCGGTGAACGGGATTTGGCAGGACTTGTCGATGCTAATGACGAATTAGACCGCGTTGTTGATCAGTTACTAGAGCGTCGCCCTGACATTGGCACATTATTTTTAGTGGGATCATGTCCCTCTGAAGTAATTAAGCTCGATCTTGCCAAAGCTGCCGAGCGCCTCACTCAGAGATTTTTCCCTAAAGTTCGGATTCTTAACTATTCAGGTAGTGGCATCGAGACCACCTTTACCCAAGGCGAAGATGCCTGTTTGGGATCGATGGTTCCCGTACTGCCCCGCAGCGATGAGCCAAGCCTGATGGTAGTTGGTAGCCTCGCAGATGTCGTAGAAGACCAGTTCCAAAGACTTTTTGACAAAATGGGGATTGGGCCTGTTTATTTCTTCCCGCCGCGTCGTGCTGCGGATTTGCCCCCGATTGGCAAAGGTACGAAATTATTATTAGCCCAACCATTTTTAAGCGATACTGTGCGATCGCTGATTTCCCGTGGTGGGACATTATTACCATCGCCTTATCCCTTTGGGATCGAAGGGACGACTGCTTGGTTAAAAACCGCCGCCGATGCTTTCAATGTTGATAACGATAAATTTGAACAGGCGATCGCCCCCGCCGCTAGTCGTGGCAAAGTTGCGCTAGATCGCTATCGTCAAACCCTGACAGGTCGCAAGGCTTTCCTATTTCCCGACTCACAATTAGAAATACCTTTAGCCCGTTTCTTATCGAGAGAATGTGGCATGGAGCTAGTCGAAGTTGGCACACCTTATATCGATCGCCTATTGATGGACAGCGAAATTAACCTGTTGCCAGTTGGGACAGCTTTATCAGAAGGTCAGGATGTGGAAAAGCAACTCGATCGCTGTCGTGAGGCGAAACCCGATATTACAGTCTGTGGGCTTGGGTTAGCCAATCCTCTCGAAGCTGAAGGGATGGCGACAAAATGGTCAATCGAGTTGGTATTTTCACCGATTCACGGTTACGACCAAGCCGCCGATTTAGCCGAGTTGTTTGCACGTCCGCTTGAAAGACGTAAAAGATTAACAGTCTAAGAAATAGAGCGCGAAGCACTCTATTTCTTATTTATATTGACATATACAAAACACGGCTAAAATATGGACTTTTAGAGAATCACGAAAACCCCGGATGTGTAGGGGTAAAGCAAGAGCTTCATTGGTGGTGTCAACTTAAGTTAAAAATGCCTGATCTGTTGGCTTCTACACCCGCCCAGAAATGAATTTCACAGGCTTTTAACCAAAGTCTACTAAAGTAGACTAAAGATTTTCAGGATATTCAGTCATCTTCAGATGACTTTCGCTATTAGACTGGGAATTCATTCCCAGGGGGTCCATTGGTTTTACGTTAAGTTGACACCAATGAAGCTCTTGCTTTACCTCTACCTATAAAATCAAATAATTAAATCGTGTTCAGTATAACTTATGGAACTAACTCTCTGGACTTACGAAGGTCCTCCCCATGTCGGGGCTATGCGAATCGCGACAGCTATGGAAGGAGTGCATTATGTGCTTCATGCGCCACAGGGCGACACTTATGCTGACTTACTATTTACGATGATCGAAAGACGCGATCGCCGTCCGCCTGTCACCTATACGACTTTTCAGGCTCGCGATCTTGGCGGTGACACTGCCGAAATGGTTAAGACTTCGGTTCGCGACGCTTACGATCGTTTTAAGCCACAAGTGATGCTCGTTGGTGAAAGCTGTACTGCCGAATTGATTCAAGATCAACCAGGCTCATTAGCCAAGAGCATGGGATTGCCGATCCCAGTCGTGAGTTTGGAATTACCTGCCTATTCCAAAAAGGAAAATTGGGGCGCTAGTGAGACGTTGTATCACTTAGTCCGCACGCTATTATTACCTGTGGTTCCGCCACCGAATACACCAAGACCTAAACGCGATCCCCAGATCCGTCCCAAAGCGAACATCATTGGCCCCACAGCGCTAGGATTTCGTTGTCGTGACGATATTCGCGAAGTCGTGAAGTTACTTGCTGAGATCGGCGTAGATGTGAATGTGATCGCCCCGATGGGATCGACTGCTGATGACTTGAAGCGGATTCCTGATGCGGATTTTAATATTTGCCTCTATCCCGAAATTGCCCTGACAACTTGCACTTGGCTTACCCGTAGTTTTGGACAGCCTGTGATCAAGACCGTCCCTATTGGTGTCGGTGCAACCCGTGATTTTATTGCCGAAATTGGCAAGGTTGCCGATATTGATGTGAGTGATGCTTTAGCGCGATCGCAGTCTGACACCCTCGGCAATTGGGACGCAGCGCGTATTTCTACCGCCGCTAATCCTAATGCTTCTCGACTGCCTTGGTATTCCCGATCGGTTGACTCTACCTATTTAACAGGTAAGCGCGTATTCATCTTTGGTGATGCCACCCACGCCCTCGCCGCCGCCAGAATTGCTACGGAAGAATTAGGTTTTACCCTTGTCGGGATTGGAACCTATAGCCGTGAATTTGCGCGGGAAGTTCGTGAAGTCGCTAAGAAACATGGACTCGAAGCCGTGATTAGCGATGACTATTTAGCTGTCGAAGCGAAAGTTGCTGAAGCTGCTCCAGAACTAGTGCTTGGCACTCAGATGGAACGACATATTGCCAAACGCTTGGGTATCCCTTGCGCGGTAATTTCTGCACCGATTCACGTTCAAGATGTGCCTGCGCGTTACTCACCCCAAATGGGTTGGGAAGGTGCGAATGTGATTTTTGATAGCTGGGTACATCCTTTGATGATGGGTCTAGAGGAACATTTAATCGGAATGTTCAAGGAAGATTTCGAGTTTGCCGAAGGTCATATCAGCCATCTGCATACTGCCCCATCGCAGGAGTCACGCGCCCTAGAGTCCATATCTCCCGAACAGGCGATCGCCTCTATCAGTAATCTCACCAATACTCTCTCCAATAATTCCGATCAAGTTATTCTCACGCCCCTAGCGGAAGCCCTTGAAGGAGTCTCTTGGAGTGCGGACGGTGAAGCCGAGCTAAAGAAAATCCCCTTCTTTGTCCGCGGCAAAATCAAACGCAATACCGAGAAATTTGCAAGCGATCGCGGGATCACCTCGATTACTTCAGAAACTCTCTACGAAGCAAAAGCAGCGATCGGCAAGTAAAACCCTCACCCCCCAGCCCCCTCTCCCTATGGGAGAGGGGGAGCAAAAAAATCATTTATATTAGGAGTCTATTTTGACAGTTTTAACATCACATCCACCATCAGTTACCAAATGCGAAGAATCAGAAGGTAGCGTTCAGGTATTCCAAGATCCATCAATGGTAATTGAAGGTGCTTTAGTTATCGCCGTTTATGGCAAAGGCGGTATCGGTAAATCGACAACATCCTCCAATCTATCCGCAGCATTCTCGCACCTCGGTAAACGGGTATTGCAAATTGGTTGCGATCCTAAGCATGACAGCACCTTTACACTCACCAAAAGAATGGTTCCCACGGTCATCGATGTTCTCGAAACCGTTGACTTCCATTCCGAAGAGTTGCAAACCGATGACTTCATGTTTGAAGGTTATAACGGCGTAATGTGTATTGAAGCTGGTGGACCTCCCGCAGGTACTGGCTGTGGTGGCTATGTCACAGGTCAAACCGTGAAGCTGCTCAAAGAACATCACTTGCTCGAAGACACCGATGTTGTGATTTTCGATGTCCTTGGCGACGTGGTTTGTGGTGGCTTTGCGGCTCCTTTGCAACACGCTCATTACTGCTTGATCGTTACTGCTAACGATTTTGACTCGATCTTCGCCATGAATAGGATTGTTGCGGCGATTCAATCAAAAGCGAAGAATTATAAGGTTCGTCTCGGTGGCATTATTGCTAACCGTAGCGAAGGAACTGATCAAATTGACAAATTTAACGATCGCGTTGGCTTGAAAACCTTGGCGCATTTCCGCACCGTTGACGCAATTCGCCGCAGTCGTTTGAAAAAATGTACTGTGTTTGAAATGGAGCCTGATCCTGAGGTTCTGGAAGTACAGCAAGAATATCTCAAGCTGGCCAAAGGGATGCTTGAAGATGCGACACCCTTGTATGCTCAACCACTCAAGGATCGCGAAATTTTTGATCTACTAGGTTTTGACTAATCATCAAAAAACTCACTAAGCGAAGGGATCAGTAGCTAGACACGCCTATAACTGGGCAAATGCTCAAATCAAGGATATTTTAGCTGCTCAAAAAGAAGGCGAAAAACTTAAATTACCTTCAGCAATAGACTTGCATAAGCGATTAATTGCTGAGGTAAAATCTGAGCATATTTGGTATTACGAAGTTAATAAAAATGTTCCTCAGAAGGCGTTAGCTGATTTACGCCAGGCTTGGGATAGGTGTTTTAAAAAAACATCA
>JANMEE010000189.1:0-14909 GCA_031376645.1 Dolichospermum sp. OTE_75_concoct_329_sub
TACTTAATAGGCTCTATTTTTTGGCAGATAATGTTAACCTCAGCCAGAAAAATTAGGTAGATAAAATTTTCCTGACTGGAATTTTTCAAAAATATCGTAAAAATATCAATAATCTGAGTCACATCTGCGGAATGTGGGTTAAACCATTTCTTCGTCTTAACTATCTGCTTAATCATAAACTGTGTGTTGGGTTAACCCCTTCCTGCTACTTGGTTTCTAAAGAAGTTGAAGCCACAGAAATATTATATCTTTGTCCAGTTTGTGTAACGTCAAAGTTCATAATCATCCGTTTGATGTGAGAAAAATGCTGGTGTTTCCTAGCAATTAGTTCATCAATAATTTGTGTAACGTTTATGAGTTAAACGATGTGTACCATTTTCCAGTAACATTTTTCGTTATCCAAAACTTTCCACTATATAAATATCATTTCCTGAATCACCCATTAAAATCATACTATTATCATCACTTTCTAAATTAGAACGTCCAGAAATACCACTGCGGAGAACTTGAATTAATTTTTGTGGTGTAAAAGATTCTAATTCGACATAGTTACCAGCATCTAACCAAGCTAATTCTTCAGAAGTGAGACTTTGACGAAGTTCTCCAGATAATTGTTTAGCTGCGGTGGCTAAATCTGGAGAAAATTGGATAAATACTTCTCGGTTAGTAGCAATAATTTGTCTGGGTAAAAGTCCAATATCAATAATTTTTACATTGCTATTGAGAAACCATCGCTCACTGGTGCGGAGATGATTAACTAAACTAACACCTTTAGGACTACAATCATGGATTGCATAAACTTGTAAATCTGGGTTTCTGCGAAGCATTTCCATTGTCGTGTTGAAAATACTTTGAGGATAACCAGTAATGCTGAGAATTGCACAGTTATTTTCAAAGTGGAAATTATTAGCAATTAATAATTGTGCAATAGTAGCACTATCACAAACTACTAATCTATCAAAACTGTAAGCAGTGACATCAGGATTTATTGCTGTAGGTGCTATTTCTTTCTTTGGTAATGGTAGAATTGTGGGTAGTGAACCATTAATTTGTTGCCATTTAGTTAACCATTGTTGAAAGTCTGATTGAGAAAATAAAAATTCTTGAACTAATTTAACTTTTCCTATTTGTTGATTTCCTAAATATATTGATATCATTCCTATAATAATGCTAATAGCAAATAGGATAAATGATTCAAGTATAGATACACTAACAATAATTCCCCAAATAATCACAACGACTCCAATAATTTGCAAAAATTTAGCAATTGCTTGACGAGTCTTGTTACTTGTTGTGGGAGAATTAGTTTCTCTAAATAAATAATATATCACCACCAATTGAAAGATAAAATTAACAATGATAAAGCTAAGAGTTTTTGGTATAGTTATTCTTATTAAGGCCTCTAACCATAGAACTATGAATACAGAGAATCCACCAAAAAAGCCTGTAACCCAAATATTGAAGAAAATATAAAGTCCGATGAAAGTAGGAATTGATGATGAAACTTTATTTTTTAGACGACTATCTAGAAAATAAAGTAGTTGTTTTGGGGTAAAAAATAAAGTATTGTTAGTAGAAATATCATTAATAATTTTAGCAAACATGGAATCTGTAATTTGGTTACATTTCGCCATGCGTGTTGGTGCAAAAGCAAAAGGATGATTACATTGTTTACATTTTCCTTGATTTGCTGTTCTGTCTTTTAAGGTATTATCAGTTCCGCAGTTAATACATTTCATAGTTTTAGGCTCAATTAAAAGATTTGATTGTTAAGTAAAACGCTGTAATCTTCCCGTTTACGAATTAAACGATGTGTACCATTTTCTAGTAACATTTTTAGTTACCCAAAACTTTCCACCATATAAATATCATTTCCTGAATCACCCATTAAAATCATACTACTATCATCACTTTCTAAATTAGAACTTCCAGAAATACCACTTCGCAGAACTTGAATTAACCTTTGTGGTGTAAAAGATTCCAACTCGACATAGTTACCAGCATCTAACCAAGCTAATTCTTCAGAAGTTAAACTTTGACGAATTTCTTTTGGTAATTGTTTAGCTGCGGTGGCTAAATCTGAAGAAGATTGGATAAATATTCCTCTCTGAGTAGCTATAATTTGACGGGGTAAAAGTCCAATATCAATAATTGTTACATTGCTATTGAGAAACCACCGTTCACTGGTACGGAGATGATTAACTAAACTAACACCTTTGGGACTACTATCATGGATAGCATAAACTTTTAAATCAGAGTTACGACGTAGCATTTCCATTGTAGTGTTAAAAATGCTTTCGGGATAACCAGTAATACTGAGAATTGCACAGTTATTTTCAAAGTGGAAATTATTAGCAATTAATAATTGTGCAATGGTAGCACTATCACAAACTACTAATCTATCAAAACTGTAAGCTGTGACATCAGGATTAATTGTAGCAGGTGTAATTTCTTGTCGTGGGGAAGGGAGTATTTTTTCAGGAACATTATTAACTTGTTCCCAACGGTTTAACCATTGTTGTAATTCAATTTGGGAAATTAAGAATTCTTGTGCTAATTTATCTACTTTTGTTAATTGTTGCGTTCCTAAAAATAGTGAAGATATTCCTAAAATTACGACAACAACAAATAGAATAAATGACTGAAAGATAAATAAACTTGCTAGGATTTCAGCAACTAAAATCAAAACTCCTAATCTTTGTAAAGACTTCGCACTTGCTTTACGACTATCACTATTTAATTTGGTTGAATTTGTATTATTGAATAAATAAATAATTACAGAAATTTGGTAAATTACATTGACAATTAAAAACGAATTTTGTCCAACTATTCCGATCAAAAAACCACCGAAAAATAGTGTAGACCAAATATTCAATAACAGATATAAACAGCCAAATCCTAATGGTTGAAATGATTTTTTTCTAAACCGACTATCTAAAAAATAAAGCAGTTGTTTAGGTGTAAAAAACAAGGTATTTTTAGCAGAAATATCAGCTATAGCTTTAGCAAACATAGGATCTGTAATTTTCACAGTTCCCATACTTGTTGGTTCAAAAGCAAAAGGATGATTACATTTAGTACATCTTCCTTGATTTGCTGTTCTGTCTCTTAAATTATTATCAGTTCCGCATTTAATACATTTCATAGTTTTGTTAGTTTTGAGTTGGTTAAAAATTGTTATCTCAGATCCCCGACTTCTTTTTTGATTTTGTCATAAAATTAATAATTAATCGTAGAAGTCGGGGATCTTTCCTTTTAGACTATTTGGTTGTTAAATAAAACACTATAATCTTCCCGTTTACGAATTAAACGATGTGTACCATTTTCTAGTAAAACTTCTGCTGGTTTAGGACGATGTAAAAAATGTGAAGACATTGCATAACCATAAGCACCAACATCTAAAATAGCGATCAGATCCCCAACTTCTAAAGCAGGAAGTTGACAACTTTTCCCTAAATAATCCCGTGAGTAAGTTGTATTTCCACAAACATCAGTTAGATACTTTTCAGAAGTTGAATTTTTCCAAGTTACAATTTCTCGATAACCTCCATGTACAGCAGGAATAGAAATATTAGCAACAGTAGAATCAACACCGATAACTTGTTTTTCTCCTTGCCATTTCACAGAAACAACCTTAGCCAACATAGTCCCACAACCAGCTACAGCAGAACGTCCCGGCTCAATTACCAAATTAATATTTTTATCTAAACTGCCAATTCTTGTACTTAACTCATTACCAAAAATCTCCCAATCAAAAGCCAAACCATGATGATAATATGGATAACCAAAACCACCACCAAAGTCCAAATATTGCCAATGTGGTAACTGTTGTGCAATTGCTAAAACCGAATCAATCACATCAGTAAAAGCGGTTGTGGCATTAGTTCCAGTACCACGATAAAAATGTAAACCCGTCACCTTCAAACCCGCAGCAGAAGCAATAGAAACAGCCTCATCAAAATCAACCGAACTAACACCAATACGACTATCCTCCGAAACATTCAACCGCAAACCAAGCCGTAAATCCTCTTCCTCTCCGTGCCTCTGCGTCTCTGCGTGAGAAAATAAAACCTCACAACATAAACGCAACTGAGAAATACTATCCAAATTGAGAGTAGTCACACCCCAATCAAGAACCTGTGCCATTTCCTCCCGATTTAAATTACTACCGCTATAAACAATATTACTAGGATGAAAACCTGCATTTAAACCCAAATAAATATCACCTGGAGTATTAGCATGAAGTCCCCAACCTGCGGCTTTAAATATTTTCAATAATGCAATATTGCCATTTGTCACACTAGCAAAATGAAACTTAGTGTGGGGATAACGGATAGATTGAGTAATATGTGCAATAGTTTGGCGTAAAAAATCGCCATTATAAACATATATTGGAGAACCATAAACTTGTAATAACTCTTGTGCAAGTTCTAATTCTAACTTGATAATTGCTGGTACTTTTTCCATAACCATTGAGGTAAGATAAATGGATGATATAAAGACTTTTTACCTAGTTGAGAACCAAAAACATGATAACGCCAAATTTGCCACATTATCAGTAACCATAGACTTTCACCAATCCGTCGGCCTTGAATTGCACCCCCTAATTCACCTGTAACAATTTTTGCAGCAAGATCAGGAATAAAGCAGTTATCCGCATTGAGTATACCAGGATTTAACCAATTACCGATATCATGCCAATAATCATTTAAACACCAAGAGGTTAAGGGAACACCCATACCGCGTTTTTGTCGCCAAACTATTTCTGACGGTAGCAAATTTTCTACAGCCCGTTTAAGAATATACTTCTCACAAGCACCGTGTAGACAGAGTTCACCCGATAGCTGAAAAGTCCATTCTGCTAAAAGTAAATCACAAAAAGGCGATCGCACACTTAATCCATGAGCAAATCCCAAGGCAGTCGCACGGGGATGAATATTTTGCGCTCCTTTTAACATCAAACTGGCACGACGAAGGCGATGTAATAACGAAGGACAAAAACTGCTATCAAGAGCATTTAATAGCCAATCCTGAGCATTTAAACCCTGAATCTGAGCATATATTTCTGGCTGATATACCCTTGATTCATAACCCCAAAGACGGTGAAAAGTCCGCAGATATTGTTGAATAAAACTTTCTTCTTGATTAGGGTGTTCAGATTGATAAATACCCGCAGCAATCAGAGGTTTATTAGTCCAACCAGCAAATAATTGATCACCACCTTCACCATTAAAAACTATTTGAGTTTCTTGACTAGCAACTTGATTCAGGAGATATAAAGGAACTGTCACCCCGTCACCAAAAGGTAAACCTAACGCTTTGACAGTAGGAATAAGAGCCTTTTTAATCCTACCTGGACTGGCATCAACTTTCACCAAAGGAATATTCAAAAACTGTGCAACTTGTTCCGCATAGGGATATTCAGGGATTCCCACATTCCCGAAATCCAAAGTATAAGCACGAACTTTTACCCCAGCTTCTACCAACAAAGCCGCAACAATAGAAGAATCTAAACCCCCAGAAAGAAACACTCCTACAGGTTCATCTTTTAAATCAGCAATTTGTGTTTGAATAGCATTTTTTAATAAAATTTGTAATTGAAAAACTGCGGTGTTTTCATTTTGAATTTGTTCCCTTGATTCACACCATTGATAAATACTACGAAATTGTGGATTATCAACATCTTCCCAAATAATCTCAGTTCCCGCAGGTACAGAAAACACCTCATTAACAGCAGTGAGAGGATTGGGAACATAAGAAAAACAACTATAACCATATAAACCAGAAATACTAACTTCTGGTTTTTCTATAACCTCCAAAAGTAATTGTAATTGTGAAGCAAACCAAATCACCCCTTTTTGCTGAGTCCAAAATAAAGAAACCCTTCCAAAAGCTTCTCTTCCCAAAATCAACCTATTTGATTCTAATCTTACCCAAACATCAAGATTATCAAAAACCCCCGCAGCAGAAATACCTGCAATGGTATTTTCAGGTAACAACGGCACAGATTCACAACCAATATAAACAACATCCCAAACAAACTTTTCTCCCTTACCTTCTTTCTTTGTCCCTCTAGTCCTCTGAGTAAAAAACTCTTTTTTTTCATCACCCCAATAGCCAATAAAATGATAGGGAAACATAACTATTGCACCATAAAAGGTTCTTCACTAATTTTCCGACCTTCTAGAAACATTTCGACTTTCCAATTACCCACTGGTGCTGTAGCATTAATAGAATAACGACAAAATGTATCCCAAATAGAAGTTTTAACTTCACGGGTTTGATAATTATTCTGCTTGACAATTTGACCACTTGGATCAATCCAATTACAAGATAAAGCCAGTTTTTTACCTATAGGTGCATTTTTCAAAGTCACACGGTAAAAAAGTTCTGAATTAGTCTGACGGGAGATATTTTTTAAATTCTCATTATTTGATTCTAGAGTAATTTTATCCTGTTGTGCAGAAACATTAGCCAGTAAATAACCTTGTTGTTGATTAAAAAATACTGTTGATCCTATTCCTATAATCACAGCCGCAATTACCCCAAAAGTAATTAATTTGTTACGGCGTTGTTGAACTTCTAAGGCTTGTTTACGTCGAACTTGAATCAATGCTTCATCTAATAATTCAGGTGGTAAATTCAAATCTTGTAAAATCTCTTTAACTTGCTGTTGATCAAGTTCTGCTTCTTGACGTAATTGCAGTCCTTGAACTTCAGCAATTATTTGGTTTAATTGTTCTTGGGTTAGTCGCTGGTTCATAATTTATGATATATAAAGTTCAAAAACACCATATCAGAATACCAGATCCCCGACTTCTTTAAGAAGTCGGGGATCTAAATTTCAAGGAAATACTCTATTCAAATCAAGTTGCAAATCAGAAAAATGTGGTAAAGATATAACTTGATTTGGTAAAACGATGCGCTTACTTCCATACCCAAATATACTTTGTTTATTTTGATATGGTTCACTGTAACATTCCAGGCAATTATCTAATAAATTAAAAATCCAATAATCAGCAATTCCCGCTTTTGCGTAAAGAGGTATTTTCACCTTTTGATCATAATCTATGGAAGAATCTGCAACTTCTATAACTAACAACACATCAGTCCCTTGTGGGTGAGATGATAAATAATTATCATCACGGTTTTTGATAATTGCAAAATCTGGTTCTGGTTCGCTTTTTGGTGGTATGCTGATAGGAGCTTGACATTGCAAAGTTGCCTGATTCCCTATAAGTTTAGGAAGTTGCCGCAATAAGCTTCTTAAACAAGTTTCATGCGCTGTCCCTTTTGATACCATTTCAATAAGTTCTCCATTGATTAATTGAACGTGATCATCTTCATGTAAAAAGCCTATTTCTGTAAGCTTGTGATATTCTTCTAGGGTGAAGCGTTTAGCCTGAATTGTAGTCATATATCTTGCTCCTTTTAGAAATTGCCCTTACATATTATATATTGTAAAAGAAGAAGGCGAATATAATTCGCGCCTACACAGACAAAACCCACCTGTGTGGGTTGAATTTTCCTTAGTCCACGCAGGTGGACTTTGTTTGTGTAGAAGTGATTTCTAATCGCCTTCTAATCGCTGACTAAAATGTGCCACGAATTGCTATGCTAAAATTATAATAACTATTAAGGAAACAATGCCTGCGCCTACTTTTACCCCGACAATGACTGCTTTTCCCCTGAATGCTGTGGTGGGTCAAGAAGCAATTAAGATAGCTTTGCTGATGACAGCAGTAGATCCCGTTTTGGGGGGTGTGGTAATTGCAGGTCGTCGCGGTACGGCTAAGTCTGTGATGGCGCGTGCTATTCACGCTTTATTACCACCTATTGAAGTTGTTAAAAATTCCGTTAGCAACTGTGACCCTGATCATCCAGAAGAATGGGATGATAAACTTTTAGCTGAACAAAGACAGGAGATAGAAACGGAAATTATCCCTGCACCTTTTTTGCAAATTCCTCTAGGTGTGACAGAAGACCGGCTTTTAGGTTCTGTGGATGTGGAACAGTCTGTTAAACAAGGTGATACAATTTTTCAACCGGGGTTACTCGCTACAGCTAACCGAGGTGTGCTGTATGTGGATGAAATCAATTTATTAGATGACCAAATTAGTAACCAGCTTTTATCTGTATTATCAGATGGACGTAACCAAATTGAACGGGAAGGGATAAGTTTTCAACATCCTTGCAAACCTTTGTTTATTGCCACTTATAATCCAGAAGAAGGGGCGTTAAGAGAACATTTACTTGATAGAATAGCGATCGCCCTATCAGCAGACGGAGTTCTGGGTATAGATCAAAGAGTACAGGCAGTTGAACAAGCGATCGCCTATTCCCAGTCTCCCTCAGAATTTCTCCAACAGTATAGCGAAGACATAGACTCACTCAAAACCCAAATCATCCTGGCCCGAGAATGGTTAAAAGAAGTCACCATTACCCAAGAACAAATTACCTACCTCGTCAATGAAGCCATTCGCGGGGGTGTGGAGGGACACCGTGCAGAATTGTTTGCGGTGCGCGTTGCTAAAGCCGCAGCAGCATTAGAAGGACGCAATAACGTCAATGCAGAAGATTTACGTCGCGCCGTGGAATTGGTGATAGTCCCTAGAACAACTATAGTGCAGACCCCACCACCAGACCAACCACCCCCACCACCCCCACCACCACAAGAAAATCAAGACGAGTCAGAATCAGAAGAAGAACAAGAAGAAAAAGAGAAAGAAGAGAAAGAAGAAGAACAAGAACAGCAAGAACCTCCAGATATTCCCGAAGAATTTATTTTTGATCCAGAAGGGGTAATTCTTGACCCAGAAGTGCTTTATTTTACCCAAATGGCACAGCGGCAAGGTAAATCTGGAAGTCGCAGTATTATCTTCTCAGATGACCGGGGACGTTACATTAAGCCGATGATTCCCAAAGGTAAAGCCAGACGCATCGCCGTAGATGCCACATTGCGAGCCGCAGCCCCGTATCAAAAATCACGCCGCGCCCGACAACCTGATAAAAAAGTAATTGTCGAACAGGGAGATATCCGTTCTAAGCGGTTGGTGAGAAAAGCCGGCGCTTTAATAGTATTCGTTGTTGATGCTTCGGGTTCAATGGCTTTAAATCGGATGCAATCTGCCAAAGGTGCGGTTATGCAGCTTTTAACAGAAGCCTATCAAAATCGGGATCAAGTATCTTTAATACCCTTCCGAGGAGAACAAGCAGAAGTTTTATTACCTCCTACCCGTTCCATTGCTTTAGCCAAAAATCGCTTAGAAAGATTACCTTGTGGTGGTGGTTCACCTCTGGCTCATGGTTTAACTCAAGCGGTGCGTGTAGGCGTAAATGCTCAAATGGGTGGGGATATCGGTCAGGTTGTGATAGTGGCAATTACTGACGGTCGCGGTAATATTCCGTTGGCTCGTTCTTTAGGTGAACCCATGGAATCAGGAGAAAAGCCAGATATCAAAGCCGAATTATTAGATATTGCGGGCAGAATTAGAGCCTCTGGGATGCAATTGTTGGTAATTGATACAGAAAGTAAGTTTGTATCCACTGGTTTTGCTAAAGAGTTGGCTAAGACAGCAGGAGGTAAATATTATCACTTACCTAAAGCCACTGATAAAGCGATCGCAGCTATGACTAGAGGTGCTATAGCAGACATGAAATCAAAATAGTCATTAGACCTATCTGTAAATTGTATTTTGACCCTTAACTAATTGGGTTAAGCTAATTTGTAGATAGGTCTATTTATTTTTATCACTATTGAAGGAGAATGTATTCCATGCAACTTCTAGCTCCAACTGAAGAAATGATGTGGGAAAAAACACCATCTCTAAACCACGTCACAATGTCTGATCAAGAAATTAACGCTAAATATGAAAAAGGTGAACAACGAATATTAACTGAAATCAATCGGGAAAAGCTACCAGCTTTTATAAATGCTTTAAAGAAACCTGGTTATATGGATATTCGACCTGATTATCAAAAAAGAGATAGATGGGATAAAAAAAAGCAATCTCAATTGATAGAATCTTTTTTAATTAATATTCCTGTACCCCCAATTATTCTTTATGAGAAAAAATATAATGTTTATGAAGTGATGGATGGACAACAGAGAATTACTGCTCTTAAAGATTTTTATGAAAATCGCCTCCAATTAACCGGATTAGAAGTTTGGCCAGAACTGAATGAACGTACATATAATGAACTTCCTGGCAATATTCAAGCAGGAATTGATCGTCGTTCTATCTCGATTATAGTTTTAATTATAGAGTCAAAATCTAGTCCAGAAGATGCACTGCTTCTAAAACAGCTTGCTTTTGCGCGTATCAATACTGGAGGAGTCGAACTTAGTCGTCAGGAAATACGTAATTGTTCATTTTATGGTCAGTTTAATCAGTTATTGCTAGAATTAGCAGCTAATCCAATCTTTGCAGAAGCTTGGAATATTCCTATTGATCATGAAGGAGAACTTCAGAAAAACAACCTTTACAAAAAAATGGAAGATGCAGAATTAGTTCTGCGTTTTTTTGCCTTGCGTAATACTGATAAATTTAGTAGAGGTATGGAGGGATTTCTCGACTTATATATGATGAAAAGTCTGTCATTTTCTGATCAAGATATTGAATTTCTGAAAGACATTTTTCTCCAAACAATAAATCTATCTCACCAAATATATGGAGATAACTTATTCAAACCCTTTGATCCTCAGTCTGACACTTGGAAGAATAGAGCATATAAAGCTTATTATGATGCTGTAATGGTTGGTTTTAGCAGACATTTAGAAGATTCAAAAATTTTACTGGAACGTAAGTTAACAGTTATTGAAAAAACTAAAATTTTGTGTAGGGAAGATAAATCAAAGCTGTTGACTGTAGGTGGAAAAACTAAGTCTGATACTCAAGAAAGAATCAGAATATTTGATGATATGCTCTCTCAAGTCATAGCAGCGTAAAAAGTAATGTTTCAAAATCTGCTCATGGCTTTAAAAGCTAATATTTCTACAATTCGTTCCATTATTAAAACTAACGAGAAAATTCGAGGAATTGCTTCTAGAGATGTTTCTACATATCCAGAAGAAACAAAAATAGTTCTCATGAATATATTTCAAGATATTCCTGAAGTAACCGATTGGCGTATTTATGATCACTGTGCTGTTGTAACTCGTTTGTATGCTATTTATGAAACATTTGTAGAAGACTTGATTCGAGATTGGTTAATAATGCTGCCAGAATTATATCCAAATTATTCAGATTTAGACAGTAAAATTCGTAATACCCATAAAAATGGAGTAGGAAGACTACTGGGACAACTGGAAGATGATAAAGATGATGAAGAACTAAAAAATAAGAAAAAAAGATATTCTCATCTGTCTATTGAAAAGGTTATTCAGGGTTTATTTGCTGGAAAGACTGGTAAAAATAATTATGAATTATTGCCTGATGCTTTCCTATTCCATGAACAAAATTTACGCGAAGGAACTTTAAGTAAATTGTTAGCTGATGCTGGCATTCAGAATGCTTGGAGTTGGGTAGTTAAACATAAAAATATAAAGTATTTTATAGAAGAAATTAGAGCAAACCAAAACAATGCGGAAAAGGAACTCGATTTATTAATTGGTTATCGTAATGATGCAGCACATGGAACAAATATAGATAATCGGTTAGCTGCTAATGCACTGTTAGAATTATGTGATTTTGTTGAAAATTTATGTCAAGCATTAACCGAATTAGTTACCTTTCAGGTTATTGAAAAGAAAAAATCAATAGGTCAAGCTCAAGAAATTGGTAAAATTACAAGATACTATGACCAAATTAAAGTAGCAGTTTTTAAAACATCTGAGAACTGTTTATTATCAGTTAGTTGCAGCCTTTTTTTGGTAGGTGATTCATACTGTCAATTAGCCAAAATTGAGAGTATTCATAATCAGGATAATGAGTCAATTAATGAGATATACACAATCCCAGACATGAAGATAAAGTTGAAATTTGATGTTGATGCTAGAAAAGATTTACGCTTATATCAATTGACAACTTGAATTTGTGTTCAAGAGTAATTAATGTTTATCCACCTTCACAGGTTCAGATTCAATTTTATTAACTTGTTCTCCGATTTGATAGGTAATTATCGCTTTTACTTGATCTTTTCCAGAATAACCAGTTTTATTAGTTAAATGAATATCGATCACAGAATTTTCTAAAGGTTTGAGTTCAATAGATTGGGGTTGAAACTTAAAAAGTTGTAATTTATGATCAGCAATATTGCGAATTTCTATCTTTTTAATTTTCACCGTTTGATTTTTCTGTTGATGATTTTCTAAAGTGAGAAATACAGTAGCAAAACCAATATCTCTATTGGCTTGCGGAGGAACACCTAGGGGTGGTAACTTGTTTTCTTGAGATAATAAAGAAACCTTAATCATAACTTTCTTGTTAACAGCTTTGGACTGTAACTGTGAAGATGGTTGAATATAAAAATATGTAGGTAAATAATTACAACAATTCACCATCCTATCAAAACTTAATAAACTAACAACTAATAATAATGGCTTCATCCACATTACCCTTTGATGTCAGAATGGATTTAGATCCCCGACTTCTTCAAGAAGTCGGGGATCTATTGATCTTTTTGGTGCTATCTGTCTATGTATTAGACCATTGAATAGTAGCTCTTAAAGAGAGTAATTGACTCCAGGTGACATCAGCATGGCTAGTTGCCCAAGGATTCCGTAAATGGAAAGTTCCATTAGCGGAATTATAGGCAGTAATGGTATAGGCATGATTACCAACAACACCATAGCCACCACTAGAAAAGCCGGCTGTTAAAATCTGATTAGAATTAACCAAATTAATCAGTTGATTTTGAGTCATACTGTTAACACTATTACCCGAAGTTGCTAGTCCCGTTACTTGACGAATTACAGTATCCATCCAACCATTGCTAATAGATGAATAGGAATTACTAGACCTACTAGAACGACTCCAACCAGATTCAGCTAATTGGGCATAAGCTTTTTCTGCTAAAGCTACCCAAAGTTCATTGTTAGTGGAAGAGGAAGAGTTTCCACCCCAATCAGCATAAGCAGCATAACCTCTAGAAGTTGGCAAATAGCGATCTACTGTGACATAATCAGCTACACCACTGTTATAAAAACGAACAGTGAAGGTATTATCACCATTGTCCGTGAACATATTTTGGATGTAAGCAGGTTTTTCTTGGGCAATAGAAGACAAAGTTGCTACATAATAGCAATCTCCCACCTGTCCTTGCCTAATATCATCAGCACTAACCCCATTTTGGAACAGAGAACCACTAACATAACTATAGGTATAGCTTGTATCTGGGCGATCAGTACCCAAGAACCACTTACCAATCAGATTTTCCATTTGGGTAGCACTACTACCAGCAAACAAATTGCCAAATCCTGAAGGAGTATTAGCAGCATCACTATTTGCGATCTTATTAGATAAGACTCGAACAGAATCAATCATAGTAAAACGGCTAGAGTTAGTAACAAGAGTCCGCAAATCTGTCAACTCATTGGCATCAACTACACCACCATCCTTAGCATCACGGAAAATCGAAATCATGTCATTGCGACTCAAATTACCATCAGCAGCCAAGGAACTAGTTAAAGTGATAAGTTGAGCATCTTGTAAATTTTGACTGTACCAATCTATCGGAGTTGGAGTTGGAGTTGGAGTTGGTGTTGGTGTTGGAGTTGGTGTTGGATTTGGTGTTACAACAGTAGCATTTAACGCCAAATTGTAGTTAGTGTCACTGCTATATTGATATACCCGCACATAATAATTTCCAGCAGTCAACTGACTAGTAATGGATTCAGAAGCAGTTCCACCATTCGTAGATGAGTAAATTATACTACCGGAACTATTGAGTAATGCAACATTCGCATCAGCGGTTAAACCAGTTAAACTCAAACTCAAGTTACTTTGTGTTCCCACATTGAAACTATAGTAATCGTTAGTATCAGCACTTCCTACCCAATCACTAAAAGTCTGAGAACCACTTAATGTCCCCACAACACGGGCTGTAGCTAAGGTATTTCCAGCATTATCAACAGGTGTCACAGGAGTAGTATTTAATACCAAATTGTAGTTGGTGTTGCCGCTATATTGATATACCCGCACATAATAATTTCCCGCAGTCAACTGACTAGTAATGGATTCAGAAACAGTTCCATCATTCCCAGACCAGGAAATTACACTACCAGAACTGTCGAGTAACTCAACATCCGGATCAGCAGTTAAACCAGTTAAATTCAAACTAAAGTTACTTGTTGTTCCCACATTGAAACTGTAGTAATCGTTAGTATCAGCACTTCCTACCCAATCACTAAAAGTCTGAGAACCACTTAACGTGCCAACAGCACGGGCTTTAGCTCGTGTATTTCCAGCATTATCAACAGATGTCACAGCAGTAGCATTTAATGCCAAATTGTAGTTGGTATCACCGCTATATTGATATACCCTTACATAATAATTTCCCGCAGTCAACTGACTAGTAATGGATTCAGAAGCAGTTCCATCCGTTTTAGACGAGGAAATTACACTACCGGAACTGTCGAGTAACTTAACATCCACATCAGCAGTTAAACCAGTTAAATTCAAACTAAAGTTACTTGTTGTTCCCACATTGAAACTATAGTAATCGTTAGTATCAGCACTTCCTACCCAATCACTAAAAGTCTTAGAACCACTTAATGTCCCTACAGCACGGGCTTTAGCTCGTGTATTTCCAGCATTATCAACAGGTGCCACAGCAGTAGCATTTAATGCCAAATTGTAGTTGGTGTTGCCGCTATATTGATATACCCATACATAATAATTTCCCGCAGTCAACTGACTAGTAATAGATTCAGAAGCAATTCCATCAGTCTCAGACCAGGAAATTACACT
>JANMEE010000156.1:0-9459 GCA_031376645.1 Dolichospermum sp. OTE_75_concoct_329_sub
AGCAGATGCCCTGATTGGTGGTGCTGGTGATGATATTTACATTGTGGATAATGCCAGTGATAGCGTTTTTGAGTCATTTAACGAAGGTGTTGATACCGTGAACACCCGTGTTACCTATACATTGAGTGATAACGTTGAAAATCTGACTTTAACTGGCAGTAGCAGTATTAATGGTACTGGCAACAGCTTGAATAACATCATTATTGGCAACGCTGGCAAAAACACCCTCTATGGTGGTGTTGGCAGCGATATCCTCACTGGTGGTAGTGGCAATGATATCTTTGTCATTGCTGCTGGAGAAGGAACGGATACCTTTACTGATTTTGTCGTTAAGAATGACAAGATTGGTTTGTCAGGAGGTTTAACCTTTGGTCAACTTTCTTTCTCTGGTAACGACATCCTGGTAACTTCTACTAATGAAGTTCTCGCAACTCTAACTGATTTCAATACCACAACTCTCATCAGTAGCAATTTTCTGACTGTTTAATTGCTAATTTGCCTAGGCTTTGCCTAGCCATTCCCAAAATCGGATCAACAAATATTGCCACTAAGGAACGCAAACTTAATAACTTGCAATTATGATTTAACGTGGAATGGTGCGTTACGCTGTCGCTAACACACCCTACTTTTGCACTTTATTTAATTCACATTCCTTAGTAGCTCCAGAACCCCGACTTCTTGAAGAAGTCGGGGTTCTAATAACACTTGAAAAATAAACTAATCTTAAATAATTATTACCTAAACCTTAACCTTGTATCATTAGTTTTCTCTATATACTCTATAGAGGTTTTTCTATTAGCAAATTACTGAATATTAAGCTGTAATTATAACTTTCTCTAGCTTTAATTTTTACGTATTCACTATCGCAACATTCAAGGACTACTCAAAAATGCCAAATATTACAAACGTGGATTTGTCTACTTATGTTCGGGTTGGTCGCTACGATTTGCCCGAACCTACACGAACTACAGCACCAGCCAACAGCTTACTGGCTCAGGAAGTTTCAGCAGTAACCTATAACTGGGATACAGATACACTGTTTGTTGTTGGTGATGGTAGCACATCAATTGTCCAAGTCACCAAGACAGGGCAATTAATTAACTCGATGACCTTAGCTCCTGGTAGTAGTCCCCAAGGAACAGATTTTTATGATACAGAAGGACTAACCTACGTTGGTGATGGCAAGTTTGTTTTAATAGAGGAACGCGATCGCCAAGCCAATTTATTTACCTATATCTCAGGTGGCACACTGACCAAAAATGACGTACAAACCGTCAAACTTGGGACAACAGTTGGTAATATTGGTATTGAAGGCATATCCTATGACCCACAAACAAGCGGATTCATAGCAGTTAAAGAGATTACACCACAAGGAATATTTCAAACAGGAATTGATTTTGTTGTAGGTACAGCAACCAATGGTTCGGACACCACAGTCAACTCAACTAACCTATTTGATCCAGCCAAAACCAACCTCCTAGACTTCGCTGACGTTTACGCTTTATCGAATCTATCATCTCTAAATGGACAACCTGATTCCAGCCACCTGTTAGTTTTGAGTCAAGAATCAGGCAAAATTGTTAACATTGATCGCTCTGGTAACATCTTCAGTTCACTAACCATCGTTTCCGATCCTGGTAATCCATTGTCAGTTCTAGACCAGCAGCATGAAGGTTTGACAATGGATAAAGACGGCTTTTTGTATGTTACTAGTGAAAATGGTGGTGGTGATATTAATCATCCCCAGCTTTGGGTTTATGCACCGTCCTTAGTCGCCAATCAAGCGCCCACGGCTTTGGTATTGAATAATCAAGTCAATGCGATCGCGGAAAACACCAACACCGCCACCCGAATTAAAGTTGCAGACATTGCCCTTACCGATGACGGACTAGGAACAAATAACCTGACTGTAACTGGAACTGATGCCAATTTCTTTGAAGTTGATGCCAGTGGATTGTACATCAAAGCTGGAACTACCTTAGATTACGAAACCAAAACCAGCTATAGCGTTACCGTCAATGTAGACGATCCAACAGTTGGTACTACCCCAGATGTGACTACAGCATTTACCTTAGCTGTCACTGATATTGTTAATGAAGTTCCCCCCACCCCCCCCTCTCTAATCATCTCTGAGGTAGCACCTTGGTCTAGTGGCAATAGCTCTGTGGGCGCTGATTGGTTCGAGGTAACAAATACTGGTACTACATCTGTAGATATCACGGACTGGAAGGTTGACGATAACTCCAACGCTTTCGCCTCTGCTATTGCCTTAAATGGTATTACTAGCATTGCTGCTGGCGAGTCAGTGATCTTCCTTGAAAGCTCCACTACGAATCCTCCATCCACCGTAATTGCCAAATTCAAGAGTTTATGGTTCGGAACTAATGTACCTGCTAACTTGCAAATCGGTACTTATCAAGGAACAAGTATAGGTCTAAGCACCGGAGGAGATGCAGTTAACCTCTTTGACGCAGGTGGTAATCGAATTACTGGCATCAACTTTGGTGTATCTCCAACCAGTCCTTTCTCCACTTTCGACAACACGGCTGGTCTTGGTAGCACCACACTGCCACTTCCCAATGTCTCTACCTTGAGTGCGGTAGGATTCAACGGCGCATTTATCGCCTCTAATGATGCTTTAGAAATTGGTTCTCCAGGAAATATCCCTGTAATTACGATCGCAGCCCAAGATGCCAACGCTGCCGAAGCAGGACAAGACCCCGGTATTTTCCGGATCTCTCGTACAGGTAGCACCACTAACGATCTATTAGTTAATTACACCGTTGCGACTGGATCTGGACAAGCCACGAATGCAGATTATACACCGACCCTAACAGGTACAGCGACGATTGCGGCTGGGCAGTCTTTTGTGGATGTCACGATTACTCCTGTGGATGATATAACCCCTGAAGGAAATGAAACCGTCACTTTTAATTTAGTAGATACGGCTGACTATAATTTGGGGACAATAACCACTGCAACGGTAACAATCGCGGATAATGACGTAGCCTTTGATTTCGCCGCAGCGACTTACTCAGTCACAGAAGGTAATACTCCTGGCTTCTCTACTAACGCCACAGTGCGAGTAACCAGACAGGGCGATTTATCTGGAACTAATACCGTACAACTGAAATTGACTGACGGTACAGCTAAGGGAATTGCTGCTGCTCCCACCCAAGACACAATCAAAGGACTGAGCAGTTCTGCAACCCCTTACATCATCCCCACAACACCAGGGTCAGGAGTCAATGTTACCTCCATTCTCACAGTTGGAGATTCAGTCAATAACAAACCCGACGGTACACCCTATAAAATGGTAGGTATTCCCGATGGTTTGGGAGCTTTCGACAATGGGGATGGAACATTCACCCTATTGATGAACCAAGAAATTGGTAGTACATCTGGCATTACCCGCGCTCACGGTAGTAAAGGAGCCTTCGTTTCTAGTTGGATAATTAACAAGTCCGATTTATCAGTTGTCAGTGGCGATGATCTGATCAAAAACGTCTATAACTGGGATGCTTCCAACCAGAAATCTAACACCACCAATAGCACCATCAACTTTAACCGCTTCTGCTCTGCTGATTTGGCGAGTCCCACAGCCTACTATAACGCTGCGACTGGACTCGGCTCTCAAGAGCGGATTTTTATGAGTGGGGAAGAAGGTGGTGCTACTGGTTATCAACTAGCCATAGTCGCTACTGGCGCTAACAAAGGAAATACTTATGTTCTCGGCAAGTTCAATCTCAGCACCAATGGCTCTGGTTTAACAGGTGTTGGTGGTTGGGAAAACGCCCTGGCCAATCCTTATGTCCAAGACAAGACCATTGTTATCGGCAACAACGATGGTGGTACGGGTATTATGAGCCAATCCGTAGCAGTTTATGTCGGTAATAAGACAAATACTGGCACTGATATTGATAAAGCTGGTTTAACTAATGGCATTCTCAAGTTTGTGAATGTAACAGGCAGCCCTGCGGAAATTGTCAACACCACAACCCGCGCTACCAATATCACCAGTGGCACAGCCTTCACTCTTAGTGGTACAGCCTCAACCACCTTCTCACGTCCCGAAGACGGCGCATGGAATCCCCTTAATCCTAGTCAATACTTTTTTGTCACCACAGACCGTCGTGATGACGTGAACGACGGTATTGGGACTCAGATTGGCCGTACCCGTCTCTGGCGTTTGAATTTCAGCGATATTACCAATCCTGATGCTGGCGGTACCATTGATATGTTGCTCGACGGTACTGAGGGTGGCAATATGTTTGACAACATGACTGTTGATAAATATGGTCACATTTTGCTCCAAGAAGACGTGGGGGGTTCTGTTCACAACGGCAAAATTTGGCAATATGACATCGCCACTGATAGCTTGAAACTGTTGGCTAAACATGATCCTACCCGCTTTGGTGATATTGGGCTTGCGGCAACTGCACCGTTCAACAACGATGAAGAATCTTCTGGAATTATTGATGCTCAAGATATCTTGGGACCAGGTTGGTTCTTACTCGACACCCAGGCACACTACGGTATTTCTGGGGAACTGGTAGAAGGTGGTCAATTACAAGCACTTTTCAATCCAGATACCTACAAATCTTACCAAGCAGACTACAACAATAGTCCAATTACCGTTACCTTCGCTCCTGGTGAAACTTACAAAGATGTACAGATTCCCATTGCTGGAGATACGAATGTAGAAAGTAATGAAACGGTCAACCTGACCTTAGTAAATCCCAGCGCTGGCAGTTTAGTGGGAACGAATCAGCCCAATGCTGTACTAACAATTGTTAATGATGAACTCCCCCCAACAGATATCAGTCTCAGTTCCTCCAGTGTGAATGAGAATGTTAATACTGGGATTGTAATTGGCAATTTCAACACTACTGACCCAAATGTAGCTGATACCTTCACCTATAGCTTTGTTGATGGCACAAACTACGCGGATAATACAGCTTTCAAGATTGTCGGAAATCAACTTCAATCTAATAGTTCACTCAACTATGAAGCTAAAAAAAGTTACGACATTAAGGTACGTTCAACAGATTTAAGTGGACTCTACACCGATAAAACTTTCACTGTCGCTCTCAATGATGTTAACGACCTAGCTGCCATTAGTGGAAATGGTGCTGTCAGCATCAAAGAAGGAACTAATGTTAATGCTAGTGGCAAAATCACCACTTCAGGTTCACTGAGTGTTACAGATGAGGATGCTGGTCAAAACAAATTTAATCCGAATGTCTCCTCTACCTCTGGTAACTTAGGTATTCTGACGATTACCGACACAGGCAACTTTACTTACAGCGTTGATAATAGTGCGGTTCAATATTTAGGTGCAAGTCAAACTAAAGTTGATAGCTTTACCGTTACCTCTCTAGATGGAACAGCCAGCAAACAAATAGACATCACCATTAACGGTGTGACAACTGGCTTTACTGGGGTTGCTGCGGGTGATGCCACAAGTAATAGTGTGGTTCTCTGGACTCGCACCTTTGATACAGCAACTCCATCTCAATCTTCTGGCGTTACAGAAAATGTCAACCTGCAAATCTCTACTGATTCAGGATTTGGCAATATTGTCCAATCCATTAACAGTGTTACCCGTGATGCTAATTACGACTACACTCTGAAGATTAATCCTACGGGTTTACAAAGCAATACGAAATATTTCTATCGCTTCCAGACTACCACAGGTGAACTCAGTCAGGTTGGCACTTTTAAAACCACTCCTAATGCAACTATGGCAACTTCTGTGAAGTTTGCCTTCAGTGGTGACATGGATGGTCTAATGCGCCCCTATCCTCTAGCAAGTGCAGTTCCATCAGAGAACTTAGATTTCTATGTAAATCTCGGTGACGTGATTTATGAAAATGCGAGTAATGTCACGGGCAATAACGGCGGATCATGGTTGAATTCACCATCTGTGACGCTTTCCAACGATTCCTTGAGTTTTAACGGCATTCCCAGAGCATTTATCCCTGCTGGTACTCCCTTTGCTACCCAGGCACAGTTAAAAGCGGATTATGAGAAGAAATACCGCGAGAACTTCTTGCCAGTAAATAATGGTGGACAGAACAGTCTGCAAGTATTCTATGCAGCACAGGGTAACTACACCACATGGGATAACCACGAATTGGGCAACCGCAAGTATATTGATGGCGGTGCGCCTGCTGGTGGTTCTGTGGGTGGTGCAACGGGGACAAATATGCTAACCGGACGGGGTGTTGATGCTCGCGCCTATACTGGCTCAAATACTGGCGGTTCTGGGAACATCAACAACGTCAACGATGCAGCCGACCTGCTTTCTCCAACTGCTCTGGCAGCGTTAGGTGGCTTTATGAACCAATCAACGGGATTCAAGACCCTGCGTGATGTGTTCCTGAACTATCAACCAATGGCTGAACGCACATTAACTGCACCATCTGATCCACGTTCCGACGGTACAACACAACTCTACTCTGCTGTGCAGTGGGGCAAAAACGCTCTCTACATCAACACTGACTCTCGCACCTATCGTGATATTCGTCTGAAGACAGCCACCGGCAGTGCTGATGATACTGGCTCCCGCGCTGATAATCCAGACCGCACCTATCTCGGTGACACCCAGTTAGCATGGCTGAAGCAGACTCTACTTGATGCACAGACTGCGGGTACACCTTGGAAGTTCATTTCCATTTCTGATCCTATTGACCAACTCGGTCCCATCGGTGGTGCGCTCTCCGGTACATTAACTAGCGTTAACTCTGATGGTGGTAAGTCCTACATGGGCGGCTACCGTGCTGAACGGAATGATCTGCTCAAGTTCATTGCTGATAACAGTATTAAGAATGTAGTCTTCCTCTCAACGGATGATCACCAAAACCGCATCAATGAACTTTACTACTCACCCACAGGACAAACGGGTGTGCAGTCTAGCTATGTGAAAGTTCCTTACGTCTTCTCCATTATTGATGGTCCTCTTGGTGCTACGGGACCCGATGCGATCACAAATCACTCCTTTGCAGCTATTAAAGCGATCGCTGACAGCCTCGCCAATGCTCAAATCGCAGCAGGGATTGATCCCATTGGTCTTCAGAACTTCCCCGGACTCAAAAACCTCGTCCGTGAGGGCGACCCAACCGCCAACACTAATTCGCAAGCAGTTGATTTCTACAGCCCCGACACCTTCAACTATAGTGTTCTCGAAGTTAGTCCAGATGGAAAGACGCTGAGTGTAACTAGCAAAGGCATCAACTCCACAGCCCAGAACAGTGCCAAGGAATACGATGCAAGCGGCAATCCAGTTCGCACAATCTTTAGTTTCCAAGTTGATGCGGCAAATAATGATCCTAAAGGTTCACCTACAGCTACCTTAAACAACACAACCGAAGATACAGCTATCATCATTAATTCCTCTGACTTATTAGCAGGTTTCAGTGATGTAGATGCTGGTGATACCCTTTCTGTTGTTAACTTGACTGCTACTAATGGTGCATTGGTTAACAACAATAATGGGACTTATACCTTCACTCCAACTTTGAACTTTAACGGTGTAGTTAATTTGACATACGGTGTCACTGATGCTACAGCAATCTTAGCTAATCAAACTCGCAGTTTCTCTGTTACTGCTGTTAATGATACTGCAACCATCACAGGTATAGCTACCGCTGCTGTAACTGAAGATACAGCTACCATCCTCACCGCTACGGGTTCTCTGACTGTTAGTGATGTAGATGCAGGTGAAAACATCTTCAACACCAGCGTCACCTCAGCACCAGGTAATCTGGGTAGTTTGACTATTACTGATGCCGGAGCTTACAGCTACAGCGTTGCTAACAGTGCAGTTCAATCTTTAAATGCAGGTCAAACTAAGACCGAAACCTTTACTGTCTCTTCCATTGATGGTACTGCTAGTCAAAATATTACCGTCACCATCAATGGCGTTAATCTAATCAATGGTACGACTAATAACAATAGTCTCACAGCCACTACTAACCCAGATCGAATTTTGGGTAATGGAGGTAATGATACTATCACCTCAACTGTTGCTAACGCCGGACAAAATGACCTTTTCGATGGTGGAGACGGAACAGATACCTTAGTAATATCTGAGGGAACAGCATCAACCGCTTTAACATTGAATGTTGCCAATACTAGCAATCAATTAAGCGGAATTTCCGGACTGGTAGTTCAGAACTTTGAAAGCTTCAATTTTGCTAAGTTCTTGGGAAATCTCAACGCTACTGGTAGTGATGGTAACGATACTATTACTGCTGGTGCTGGTAACGACACCCTTGATGGTGGTGCAGGAACAAATACTCTAGCAGGTGGTGCTGGTGATGATACTTACATCATTAGTACCTCAACTAATACCATTACCGAAGCTGCTAATGCTGGAGCAGATACTGTTCTATCATCTATAGATTACACACTGGCAACTAATGTAGAAAACCTAGTCCTTACAGGGACTGACAACCTGAATGGAACTGGTAATACCCTCAGTAACACCTTAACTGGCAACAGTGGTAATAATACCCTCAATGGTGGTAAAGGCATTGATACTCTTATCGGTAATGGAGGAGATGATACTTACATTGTAGATAACGTGAGTGATGTGGTTGTTGAACTGTCTAATGAAGGTATTGATATCGTCAACACCAGTGTTACTTATACATTGAGTGCGAACGTTGAAAACCTGAATTTAACTGGTACTGGTAATATCAATGGTACTGGCAATGATCTAGACAATACTATTACTGGCAACACTGGCAAGAACATTCTTGATGGTGGTACTGGTAACAATACTCTAATTGGTGGCGTAGGAAATGACACTTACATCGTTGATGTCATTGGTGATCTTATCACTGAGTTAACAGGAGAGGGTACTGATACTGTTAATGCTAGTATTAGTTGGGCATTAGGTACAGAACTAGAAAATCTTACCCTCTTAGGTACTGATGATATTAATGCCACAGGCAATAACTTCAATAACATCCTCATTGGTAATAGTGGTAATAATATTCTCACTGGTGGTGATGGCAATGATACTCTCAAAGGTAGTGATGGCGATGATACCCTTGATGGTGGGGCTGGAACAAATATTCTAGCAGGTGGCGCTGGTGATGATACTTATACCATTAGTACCTTAACCAATACCATTACTGAAGTTGCTGATGCTGGAGTAGATACTGTTCTATCATCTATAGATTACACATTGAGAACCAATGTAGAAAAGCTAGTTCTTACAGGGACTGACGACCTGAATGGAACTGGTAATACCCTCAATAACACCTTAACTGGCAACAGTGGCAATAATACCCTCAATGGTGGGACTGGAGCAGATGCCCTGATTGGTGGTGCTGGTGATGATATTTACATTGTGGATAATGCCAGTGATAGCGTTTTTGAGTCATTTAACGAAGGTGTTGATACCGTGAACACCCGTGTTACCTATACATTGAGTGATAACGTTGAAAA
>JANMEE010000199.1:0-3182 GCA_031376645.1 Dolichospermum sp. OTE_75_concoct_329_sub
GTAACTGTTCACAGGATGAATTCGGATACGAGAAAAAATAAGTAGAAAGACATGGTAGAGTAGAAGGCATGGAAAAAATCAGCCTCATCTGCCACATCTATAAAACAGAAATACCGGAAACGGATTGGGAACAAACTCCAACCAGTGTCAAAGGACGGATGGAGGAGATGGAGCAGTGGATACAAGAATTAGAAGAAAAACTAAATAGAACATCAAAGAATTCATCATCACCACCATCAGCCGACCCACTCAACGCAGAAAAGAAACCAACCAAGAAAAAAAGTGGGAAAAAAAGGGGAGGACAACCAGGACACAAGGGATTTGCAAAGTTTCTGTATCCAGAATCTGATTGTACAGAGATAAAAGATTATAAGCCAGATTCCTGTAGTAGCTGTGGAGGGCAGTTGGAAGGAGAAGATGCAAACCCATACAGATACCAGCAAGTAGAAATACCACCCATCAAACCCATCGTCATAGAACATCGGTTACATCAACTCGAATGCGGAGAATGTGGTAAGAGTACAAGAGCAAAATTACCAGAAGACGTAGATCCGAATCATTATGGAACAAGAGTTGTAGCTCTTGTTGCGGTGTTGAGTGGACTGTATCGCCATAGTCAGAGAACGGTGAAAACAGCAATGGCGGAAATATTTGACATCAGACTCAGTTTAGGAACAATCAATAAACTGAGAATGGAAGCAAGTAACTCGGTAGAAAAGGCGGTAGAAGAGGCGAAAACCTACATCCAGAATGCGGCAGTAGTAGGTGCAGATGAAACCAGATTTAGTCAAAAAAACACGGATGGATGTAACAGCAAAAATAGTCAAGCTTGGTTGTGGACAGCCGTTACACCATTAGTAACCTTCTTTCAAATTACACTAACTCGGTGTACAGATGCCGCCAAAAATTTGTTGGGCGAAAGCTTTGAGGGAATTTTAACCTCAGATCGTTATGCCTCATACAACTGGGTAGACAAAGACCGAAGACAAGTGTGTTGGGCGCACTTGAAACGAGATTTTATCAAAATATCCGAGCGAAGTGGAGTATCCCAGCAAATCGGGACTGCACTTCTAGAACAACTTGAAAAATTATTCGACCTTTGGTATCAAGTTAGAGATGGAACTTTAACCCGGTGCGGGTTTCAATTAGCAGTTGAACCAATTCGCAATTCTGTCAAGTCTACTTTACTGGAGGCTGCTAATTATGAGATTGGTAGTAAAGAGAAGACTCCACTGGCAAAAACTGTGAGAACTTGTCGTCAACTTTTAAAGATTGAACCTGCTTTGTGGTTGTTTGTCCAAGTTGAAGATGTTGAACCCACAAATAATGCGGCTGAACGTGCTATCCGTCCGGCAGTGATTTGGAGACGGACTAGTTTTGGTTCTCAATCCCTTGCTGGTAGTATCTTTGTGTCCAGAATGTTAACTGTTGTTACTACTCTTCGTTCTCAACGTCGAAATGTTTTGGAGTTCATGAATTCAGCTATCAGTGCGAAGCGTGAGGGTCAAGTTTCTCCATCTTTACTCCCACAAATTTCTGCCCCTAAATAAGTCATAAATACGACTATGTTTTGCGTAGTTATTCATTTGTACTCCAGATGGATTAACTTGTGATTTTCATCGCTGTAACTACTTCACACATTCGATTTCACGGTATTTGAGTCATCAATTACCCCCAATTACCCCTGTGAACACTTACGGTAAAAAGTGCAATGCTTGAAGTATTTGGAATCTCAATCTCATTGGCAAGTATCAACAAACTACGAATGGAAGCGAGTAACGCTGTAGGAAGTAGTGTAGATGAAGCCAAACTCTATATCCAAAATGCAAACGTCGTGGGAGCGGATGAAACCAGCTTCAATCAACGAAATATTGATGGTCTCAATCCTGAACAAAGAAAAGCTTGGCTATGGGTTGCAGTCACACCCCTAGTAACATTTTTTGAAATAGCCCTAACCCGTTGTACCCAAAGCGCAAAGAATTTATTGGGTGAAAACTTCAGTGGAATTTTAAACTCCGACCGTCATGGTGCTTACAACTGGGTAGATTTGAAACGTCGGCAACTATGTTGGGCGCATCTGCGACGGGAATTTATTAAAATATCAGAACGGACTGGAGTTTCCGCAGAATTGGGAACTGCACTGGTGAAACAACAAGAGAAGTTGTTTGAACTTTGGCATCGAGTCCGAGATGGGACTTTATCTCGTGCAGATTTTGTGGAGTTGGTTGAGGAGATTCGCTCATCTATCAGAGCAACTTTACAAGAAGCTGACGGTTATGAGATTACCAGTCGGGAAAAAACACCTTTAGCAAAAACTGTTCGCACTTGTCGTCAATTACTCAAAGTTGAGTCGGCGATGTGGTTATTTGTGACAACTGTTGGTGTCGAACCTACTAATAATGCTGCTGAAAGGGCTATTCGCCCTGCTGTCATTTGGCGACGGACTAGCTTTGGTTCTCAAACTCAGGCTGGTAGTGTTTTTGTGGCTCGGATGCTCACTGTGGTTACAACTCTCAAGTCTCAAAAGCGTAATGTTTTGGAGTTTATGACTTTTGCTGTTGTTGCTGCTCGTGATAAGAAAACTGCACCTTCTTTGCTTCCACAAGTTACTGCTGATGCTGATGATTCTAATTTTTTAAAAGCTGCTTAATTTTATTGCTTGATTTTGGGGGTAATTTTTCTTCTTCTTTACACCCCCCCTGAACGGTTACTAATTTGGCTTCGTAAAAGTGGCGCAGCTTCACCACCAAGACAAATTATTGTCACGCAACCAAGTTACAATTTAACTGCTGACACGGCGCGAATAATTCAATTTTTACTCAATCAAAATAAATCAGGAATCGCCTTTTGTAACTCCCGGCGGAGTGTACGAGAAGTCACAGAACTGTTAAAATCAAACCAAGTTACCGCATTTTACAGTGGCATTACTGCCGAGCGTCGAGCCGAAGTAGTTAATCAACTTCAATCTGGTATAATCAAGTGGATAATTGCCACAGAAGCCTTAGAAGCAGGAATAGATTTACCAGAATTAGAATGCTGTGTATTGCGTGGCTGGCCTGGTTCTAAAATGGCGTATCAGCAACGCAGTGGTCGAGCCGGACGTTCTCAACCAGGACTCACAGTGCTGCTTCCCAATGCTTTCAACCCCATAGACTGTTATGTAGCAGAACATCCAGAAATGC
>JANMEE010000203.1:0-4652 GCA_031376645.1 Dolichospermum sp. OTE_75_concoct_329_sub
GGGAACTAGCTTCGCATTCCGGGGTGTCGTGACTCAAATAACGGCTACCCTGAGACTATGCTCAGGGTGGTCTGGTCAGTACAGCTTGTTTGATTTCTCTTGCAAGCTCAGTCCCTTTAGGGCTGGGTTACTGACAATACTATAGCCCCTTTTTTAAATCTTTTAATCGGTCATATCTGCACGTTAATACTCTTATTATCTATTTGCCCATATTCTTCATATATCTATACTAAACATAATCTTTTGTGAGATAACTTTGCAATACTTTATAATTGAATTTCTCTAGCTTGACATTTAAAATCTCTACAACATAATCTTTTCCAGACGCGTTAACCATTGATCAAAATGTTGACAATGCTGACGAATTACATCTAACCCAATATCTTTTGCAATCGCAGATCCATGTAATGGTTTATCATAGACAGAACAGCATTTTTTAATCCTTTTAGATGGGGCTGTCATCGGACCTTCATTGATATGTTCAGGTGAAGGAAATGAGTCACGTTCACTCTGTAATATATCTACTGTACTTTGATTAAACCATCCCAAAAAAGCTTGTGGATTGCTATACAGAAGTCCCTCAAACTCATGCAATAATAAATTGGGGATAAAATTTTGATGTCCAATATCTCTACCCATTTCCTGTTCAAGATATTCAGCTTTCTGAAATGGATCATTCGTATTTGGCAGAGAATTTTTCCCTGGGAAATCTTTTGGCAAGGCATACAAATCAAACATCGTAGTGACGAATGCTGAACTGTCCTCAAGGCATTTACGATTTAATTGCGGCTTGATTTTTTCGTAGCGAACTACACCACCTTTACCTGTTGAACTAGTTTTGACAAGGATTGGATTGAGGTAGATATCTTGTTGGTGAAAATGCGGGTAGAGTAATTCTCTAACAAAAGTTTCTTCCGTCTGTCCTTCCACAAAAACGTTTACTCGAATCATCGTGAAGGTCTTCCTCCAAGAATATTCTTTTTCCAAAGTTCTCCTAAACTATAGTCTTCCAACCATTCATGTAAATCTTTCTTTTTCAATCTTCTCAGTAATGATTTGCCATTATCTCTATCTACAACAATCACATCTTTGGCTTCAAATTCATTTAGCAATTCCACCGATTGAGTAGACACAATAACTTGTTTTTCTTTTGCAGCCGCACGCATTAACGATGCAAGAATAGTAATTGCATAAGGGTGAAGGCCTAACTCAGGTTCATCCACTAAAATTGTTGCAGGTTGAAATAAATCATGTCTATGAAATAACTTAGGTTGTAAAAAAACCGTTGCTAAACATATAAACCGCAACGTTCCATCGGAAAGATGATGAGCTTTAAAGGGAATATCCTGACCCTGCTCAAACCATTCTAGTTCTATGACATCATTATTTTGTGGGGAAGGTCGTAGATAGAAATCACCAAAGAAAGGAGCGACCAGTTGAACTGTTTTAACGATTTGTTGATAAGATTTAGAATATTTTCTTTCCAATAAATACAAAAAAGCTGCAAGATTTCGCCCGTCAGCCCGCAGGTAAGCATTATCATTAATGCCATGTGGTTGCTTTACATAAGCACTGTCGCTTGTATCATGGAAATGATAAACTCGCCATTGCTTCATGGCAGGTAATACATACATATCAATTTCAGTTCTAGTCCCTTCTGAAGCTTTAGTTTCAAAATGACCACTACTGATTTTCTTCTCTCCACTCCTGTGCCACCAAAAAGATTCTTTGGAGAACATCAAACGGTTATCCTGAGTTGCTTCAAAGGTTGCAAAGTAACCGTTGTATCCAAAGTAGAGTTCAACTTCTAATTGTTCAGTTGTTTTTCGACCAAAATGCAAAATCGCATCTGGTCCACCTTGACGACTGACAAAAACTTGCAGTTTATTTTCAAGCATCTGCTCAATCATCCTAAAAAAGCCGATAAAGTTAGATTTACCAGCACCATTACAGCCAATGAGTATGTTGAGTTGAGCAAGCTCAATGTCGCATTCTGCAATGGACTTAAAGCCCTTCAAAACAATTCTCGATAGCTGCCTTGTACTGATCAATTCAGGCATAGAAAATTTCCTGATTTTTAAGTTTTTGGACTGCTGATATGGCTAAATTCACGCTTTTGGTAAAAACTAGAGATATTGTTAAATCAATACTTTTTTTAGTCATCAAAATTGCCTAAAATTCCCAGTTTCTACAACACCTTACATTGTCCATAATGCCTTAATAGATGATCACATAAAACCAAAGCTACCATCGCATCAACCATAGGTACAGCACGAGGTAAAACACAAGGATCATGTCTTCCTTTCCCACTCAAAAGGGTTTCTTCACCTTCTTTAGTTACGGTTTTTTGTTCTTTTCTAATAGTTGCAGTTGGTTTAAAAGCCACTCGGATAATAATGTTTTCACCGTTAGAAATTCCGCCTTGAATCCCTCCCGAACGATTAGTTACTGTTCTAATTTCGCCATTTTCATCAATATAAAATTCGTCGTTATGTTCAAAACCTGTTAACAGAGTTCCGTCAAAACCCGAACCAATTTCAAACCCTTTACTTGCGGGTAATGACATTACCGCTTTTGCTAAATCTGCTTCTAATTTATCAAAAACTGGTTCACCTAAACCCTTGGGAACATTCCGCACCACACATTCAACGACACCACCGATGGAATTACCATCTCTTCCAGTTTGTTCTATCAATGAAATCATGGTATTAGCAATTTCGCCATCTGGACAACGGACGATATTGCTTTCTACATCTGCTAAAGTGACGGTATTGGTATCAACTACGCCTTCTAAATTCTGGATGCGCTTAACATAAGCAATAACTTCTATCCCTGCAACTTGATGTAAAATCTTTTTAGCGATCGCACCTGCTGCCACTCTACCTACTGTCTCACGCGCTGACGACCTGCCACCACCTTGCCAATTTCTGAAACCATACTTAGCATCATAGGTAGCATCTGCATGAGAAGGGCGGTATTTTTGCGCCATTTCATCATAATCTTCAGAGCGGGTATTTTTATTTCTGACTAAAATGGCAATTGGTGTTCCCAAAGTTTTCCCCTCAAACACACCAGATAATATCTCACAGGTGTCTGCTTCTTTGCGAGGAGTGGTAATTTTACTTTGTCCTGGCCGTCTTCTATCTAACTCAAATTGAATCTCCTCGGCAGAAATTTCCAGTTGTGGGGGACAACCATCAATAATAACCCCCACACCGCCGCCGTGAGATTCGCCAAAAGTAGTGATACGGAAAAGATGACCAAAAGTGCTGCCCATGATGTTGAAAAAATACAGACCGGAATATGTATTCTACCAGGAATTGTGCCAAGTCTGGCAGAAAATTAAAAATTCCTCAATTTCGGTAAGTTGATTTAAAGATGTTGATTGATGATTTTTCACTAAATAAACCTATATTGTTCTCTAAAGATTTATTTTTCAATCAGAATTAACAGGATTTTAAAATCGAGTTGATAATAACTGAATAATGATAATTATTTGATATAATTACAAGAGTGAAGATGTTTTAATTGCTGCAACTGCAATGATTAAAGGTTTAACGGTTGTTTCTAATGATAGTGATTTAACTAGGATTGATGGTTTAAGTTTAGAAAATTGGTTGTTGTAATATCATCATCTTGTACATCCTTAAATAAATCGGTGGATATCCTGATTATGACAATTTAATCAATTATTGAACGCAGATAAACGCGGATAAACGCGGATAATTGTTTAAGACTAGAAAACACAACAAAATCCCCATCCTATAAATCCTTAAATCGGTGGATATCCTGTTCACGTAGTGTGGCGTTAGCCATTTCTGACAAATTAACGCCCAGATACCCGCCAGATTTTGATAGTATGGCATCCTCCCATCAGAATTAATGGCTACTGACCAAACCGTAGCTGCAAGAGGGGAGATTTTGCTCCTTCAAAAGCTCAACCTCCAATATCAAGACTTTTTAGCTTGAACCGAGCAGTATTGATATTAAAGTATAGTGAACTACCACACACTAACATTAGGTACAGTGTGGGCTTCCCAATTCATCGGGAATAGCCTTCAGAACTTCGTAGTTCTATTGGTCTGACATTCCCTCCAAGGGCAGAAGTCCTGATTCCCAAGACCCAATTCTTTCTCTTGTGACACTTACCTATCAGCTTGGTTTTCGCTTACGGCATTGGTGGTCAAAAGCCTGTAATTTTATCACAAAATTTTGGGGATTCTTCACCCATATAATAAATAATAGATAATATTTGGAAAAACCTCATAAGTTCTTCGCCATTACTTGGCTTACGCTTGGTATTAGTTGAGAACGATTTTTTGTTTTTCCCGCCTTATATCCCGCCATTGATTCACAAGTACCAAATTCAGTGGGGGACTTACGGCGAATAGTTAAAGACTCTTAGCTTCTCCACTGTCACCTGTCAATAGTTGGGACTGACAGTTAAACTAGATAAGAAAACTGTAATTTCTAGATTTGACAATTTCTCAGAAAAACAGCCATAAAGGGTAAGTATTGTCAGTAACCCAGCCCTAAAGGGACTGAGCTTGCAAGAGAAATCAAACAAGCTGTACTGACCAGACCACCCTGAGCATAGTCTCAGGGTAGCCGTTATTTGAGTCACGACACCCCGGAATGCGAAGCTAGTTCCC
>JANMEE010000310.1:0-12976 GCA_031376645.1 Dolichospermum sp. OTE_75_concoct_329_sub
TAACGGATGACACAACGCTAGAAGATAATGAAACGGTTATTCTGACCCTGACATCAGGTGCTAATTATGGATTAGGAGCAGCGAACTCAAGGACTTTAACGATTGCAGATAATGATGCTCTCCCTGATTTAGCAGGCAATACCTTAGCTACAGCCCGCGTAGTCACAGTAGGAGCAACAGCCTCTACCTTTAATGATTTTGTCGGAGATTGGGATAACGACGACTATTACAAATTCACCCTTGCCAGTGATAGCCTACTAGACCTCAAACTAACAGGGTTAGCTGCGGATGCTTACGTTCAACTATTAGATAGTACAGGGACATGGATTACAGGGTCTTACAACGATGGAATTGTTGATGAAACTCTCCGACGGTCGTTGAGAGCAGGAAGTTACTATGTTCAGATTAAACCAGATGTACAACCCGATTTTAGTGGATGGCAGGATACCAACTACAGTTTGAATCTTGTAGCAACAACTATTCCCGCCGATCAAGCAGGTAATACTTTAGCAACAGCTCGTGTTGTTACAGTAGGCTCAACAGCAAGCACTTTTAATGATTTTGTGGGAGATTTTGATCAGGATGACTACTATAAATTTACACTTGCCAATGAGGTTATTATCAACCTTGAATTAACAGCATTAACGGAAGATGCTGACCTTAAACTGTTAAATAGCACGGGAGAATTTATATGGGCATCATTCAATGATGGTAGGGAGAATGAAGGTATTCAAAAAGTTTTACAAGCAGGGACTTACCACGTTCAAGTTTACAACGGGTATCCTGGTGACACAACTTACAACCTAACTTTATTTACAACTCCAATTCCTCTTGTTTCAGTAACAACGGCTGATCCTACAGCTACTGAAACAAAAACTGGTCAATTGGTTGATGCGGCTCAATTTGTGCTAAATCGCACTGGAGTTTTGACTCAATCCTTAACAGTTAATTATTTTTTATCAGGAACTGCGACTCAAGGGACTGATTATACGGTACCTACGATAGGAACAGCAACTTTTCTCGCTGGTTCATCCACAACTATTGTTAATATCACTCCGATTGACGATCTCATTTTAGAGGGGGATGAAACTGTTAGCCTAAATCTCGTCACTGGTGCAAACTACAAAGCAGTAGGTGATTCAAGTATTGTAACCATAGTAGATGACGAAGCTTTGCCCGACCTCGCTGGAAATACCCTTGCCAACGCTCGAATCGTGACAGTGGGAATGGGAACTATCCCCAGCACTTTTAATGATTTTGTGGGGAATGGGGACGAGAAAGACTACTACCGATTTATTTTGACAGAAGGGGGTAATCTTAGTCTTAATTTAACAGGATTAACGGCTGATGCTAATGTCCAACTCTTAGACGGTTCAGGTAAGTTTGTTTGGGCATCTTTTAATAGTGGAGTCGCTAATGAAAATATTGAACGGGTGTTAAAAGCGGGAACTTATTATGTGGAGGTTTATCCCGGATTTCCTCGTAATACTAATTACACTCTCAGTTTAAAAGTTCCCAACGCGAAAGAGTTCGCAAAATCTATTTGGAATGTAACTGCTTTCTCGGCGACCGATGTTGCTAAAACCCTGAAAACGAATGGTTTCGATTTAGCCGCTATTGCCGGTGCTTTAGACGATGGATTGACGGGTGTTTTTAATTACACCCAGATAGCAGTTGGACTTTGGAATAGTGGATATAGCTTTGATAACCGAAAATTGGCAGACTTGCTCTGGGATGAAGGCGCAACAGAGAGTGATATTGGCAAGGCTCTCAAGTATTTAGGATTTGATTTACCGACTATTGCCGATGCTTTAGACGATGGAGTGACAAAGCGTGACGGTACAAAACTCAATTATTCGGGGGTCGCCGTTGGCCTGTGGAATAGTGGACATAGTTTTGATACCCGAAAGTTGGCAGACTTGCTTTGGGATGAAGGCGCATCCCTTACTCAAATTGGTCAAGCATTGAATTATGGGATTGGTCGAAACCTGCTTCAAATCGCCAGTGATATGAGGTATGGCGTGACCAATAGCGATGGAACAAACCTTACTTTTACACAAGTAGCGATCGGTCTGTGGAATGGCGGAGGCAGTGTTAGTACAAGACTCTTGGCTGATTTGCTCTGGGATACAGGCGCATCCCCAACTCAAATTGGTCAGGCATTGAATTATGGGATTGGTCGCAACTTGCTTCAAATCGCCAGTGATATGAAGTATGGAATAACGACCGCCTCTGGTGGTAGCCTCAACTACACAGATGTCGCTATTGGCCTATGGAATAGTGGACATAGTATTGATACCAGAAAGCTTGCGGATCTACTTTGGGATACAGGTGCTACTCAAGCAGAAATTGGTAAAGCTCTAAATTATGGGATTGGTCGGAACTTGCTTCAAATCGCCAGTGATATGAAGTATGGAATAACGACCGCCTCTGGTGGTAGCCTCAACTACATAGATGTAGCGATCGGTTTATGGAATAGTGGACTTACTATTGATAGTCGAGTTCTCGCAGATTCGCTCTGGGATACGGGGGCTTCATTAAGGCAACTGGGTCAAGCATTAGATTACTATGAATTCAAGTTAAGTTTACCTGCTATTGCTGATGCTCTAGCCGATGGTGTGACTAATAGCAATAACACCTATTTAACCTACACTCAGGTAGCGACCGCACTATGGTCAATTAGTGGATTACAAGTTACTAGTCTCGCTAGTCTGTTGTGGAATGAAGGGGCAAATGTCAACCAAGTTAGCCAATCCCTTAAAGATTTGGGTTTTAATTTATCTCAAATTGCTGAAGCTTTGGATGATGGAATTACATCCATTAATTATACCACTGTGGCTGTTGGGCTGTGGAACAGTGGTCATGTTATAAAATCTGAACAATTAGCTCGTTTGCTATGGGATGAAGGCGCAAACTTAAGTCAAATTGCTCAGGCATTAAATAGTGGGATTGGCCATAGTTTGTCTGGGATAGCCTTCGACATGAAAAATGGTATTGGCATAAACTATGGACAAATAACTATTGCTCTTTGGAATAGTGGTCTGCCTGTCAATCAAAGAGATATTGCTAAAATACTGCGTGATTACGGGGCAAGTGCTCAAGATGTTGGTCAATCTCTAAGGAATGAACTCAGTGCTTCCTTAGAACAAATTGCAGATGCTTTAGATGATGGTGCTGACTATAGTTGGAATGATGTAGCCAGAGGAATTGTGAACAGTGGTCATGCGCTCAATCTCGATAAATTAGCAAGGCTGTTGCGGGCGGAAGGAGCCAATTGGGATCAGGCTGTCGCCGCAGTTGATGCAGCTACCGATCTGAATTGGGTTGGAGCCTCTTTGGTCGTAAGTAAAACCTATGTTGAGGATCTCTTTAATGAAGCAGTTCAGGAAGTAAAACAACTTGGTAATAAACTTGAAACATTTTATGAAGACAACAAAGGTACCCTACTGGTTGTTGCGCCAGGGTTGGTTATTGCAATAGAAGCAACAAAAGTTATTGGTAAAAGTATCGAATCAGGAAACATTGAACCTATTGTCGATGGGTTAAAGAGAATTCCTGTTGCTGGGACGGCTGTTAGCATTTTAGATGGTGTGTATAAAGCTGCTACTGGAAATGACAAAGGAATTTTGGAGGAAGCAATTAATTCCGCTCTCGCCTTCTATGGTGGCTCGAACGCAGTTACTCCCAAAATGGTAGAGTTTGTGGTTGATATTTTCTGGGAACTGAAAGATATAGAGACAGATGCTCAAGGAGCTATTTCCAGAGCTATTTCCGAAACACTAGAAAATTTAGGAATGCAAAGAACCATATCCGATCTATTTACTGCGGTCGCTTGGTCTGTAGCAGTTGATCCTGATTGGCAAAAAGCGATGAATTCCGCTCTAACAAAAGTTGGTTTTGCTAATGCCGATAAATTTGTCACTATGGCCTGGGATATTGTTGATAAAAATTACAAGGAAGCTCTCAGCACGGGACTTCAACTGGTTGGATTCAGTAATCTTGGCATTGACCAAGCAAAAGCTGATGCGTTTTTGAATTTAGCAGTGGCTATTCGGGATAGCAATCCCACTCAAGCAGCCGATATTCTCATTGCCCTCTCTGGTAATAATCCACAGGTAATTCAGAGCAGTTGGGTTAAAGACTTAAAAGATGGCAATACGGCCAACGATCGTCAAGCTATTCAACAAGGATTAACTAATTTAGGTTTTAAGAATGCGACCCAATGGGGAGATATTATCTGGGCTGTTAAAGACGGAAAATATCTGGATGCGCTATCTACCATTCTGACTGTAGGAAATTTTGCAGATGGTCGAGATTGGATAAAAATTATTGACAATATACAAAAACAGAACTATGTAGAGGCATTATCTACTGCCTTTAAGGTAGCTAAATTTCAAGATGGCCAGTCCCTTGCTGATGCAGTACTTGCTGTTAAAAATAAAAACTATGTCGAAGCATTTTTCGAGAGTATGAATCTCATCGAGGGGGGACGTGATTTAGCCGATGCTTTTAAGTATCTGATGGACTTTAATCTAAGCAAGTTTGTTACTTCAATAACTAAGCCAGAAGTGTTAACCCTTTTGATAAAATACTTTGCCACTTAGGTCAGGCGAAAGTTTAGTCATAAACTGAAATGGCGATCGCTTTTTGGTGTGGGATAAGGTGCGATGTCTCTAGTCCCCACCTTAAATGTACTCATAAGGTGGGGATTCTCAGTGGATGACGACGTGACGATTGCATCTATTCTTGGTTATTTACACAGCAAAAAAAATGCTCGATGTATGAGGCTTTCCCAATTATAGCGGTTATCGTTCGGATGCAATACAATCGAGGGCGGGGTTTCCCCGCCCCTACAGGTTTTGAAATTTAATCACTGTATCTCATTCAAGTGCATACCGCTATATCAATTACCAATTACCAATTACCTATGAATAATCAATTTATTGTTTCTCCCCAATGGCTGTTTGAAAATCTCAATAATCCTCAAGTTGTGATTGTTGATTGTCGGTTTTCTTTAGCTGATGTTCAATTAGGAAAACAACAGTATCAAACTAATCATATCCCAGGCGCTCACTATTTAGACTTAAATCAAGATTTATCTAGTCCTGTAGAAGAACATGGGGGCAGACATCCTTTACCAAATACCACAAAATTAGGAGAAAAGTTATCAGCAATTGGGGTGAATTTCCAAAAAACTTTAGTAGTAGCTTATGATGATTCTCGCTTTGCTTTTGCCTCTCGTTTATGGTGGTTATTGCGGTATTTAGGACATGAGCAAGTAGCTGTTTTAGATGGTGGTTTTTCAGGTTGGCAAAAAGCAGGTTATGCTAGTACAGATATAATTCCTACTGCTGAAAAAGGAATATTTATTCCCCAATTACAAGAGGATCAAGTTGTAGATTTTACTTATGTAAAAAATCATAAAGATAGTCCAAATGTAGTTTTAGTAGACTCTAGGGAAGGAGAACGCTATCGGGGAGAAAAAGAACCAATTGATAGAATTGCTGGACATATTCCTGGTGCTGTTAATTATCCTTGGCAAGAAGTAACTGACGCTTCTGGTTATGTACTTCCCCAGTCAGAACAATCTCTACATTGGCAAAATATAGACTCAAGTAAAGAAATTTTAGTTTATTGTGGTTCTGGTGTGACAGCTTGTGTAAATTTACTTTCTTTAGCCATAGCTGGAGTTTCCACCGCTAAACTTTATGCAGGTAGTTGGAGTGATTGGATTAGTTATCAATCAATTACGCTAGATTAAATCTAGGCAATCTGACTATATATAGTTCAATAGCCTATTTTTAGTTAAAAAGTAGAAATTTATGACTTTTGATTACGACCTGTTTGTGATTGGTGCTGGTTCTGGGGGTTTGGCTGCTTCTAAACGGGCGGCTAGTTATGGTGCAAAAGTGGCGATCGCCGAATATGATTTAGTAGGTGGTACTTGCGTAATTCGCGGTTGCGTGCCTAAAAAACTCATGGTTTATGGTTCTCACTTTCCTGCTCAATTCCAAGAAGCCGCAGGTTATGGTTGGACTGTGGGAGATGTAAAATTTGATTGGGAACATTTTATTACATCCATAGACAAGGAAGTCCGCAGACTCTCAGCACTACATATCAGCTTTTTAGAAAAAGCCGGAGTCGAACTAATTTCTGGTCGTGCCACTTTTATAGATCCCCACACTGTTGAAGTAAATGGCAAAAAATATACAGCCGAGAAAATTTTAATTGCTGTGGGTGGCCGTCCCGTTAAACCAGACATACCCGGAATAGAACACGGTATTACCTCCAATGAAATCTTTCATCTGAAAACCCAACCCAAACATATAGCTATCATTGGCGCTGGTTATATTGGTAGTGAGTTTGCCTGTATCATGCGCGGTTTGGGTTGTGAAGTTACGCAAATTATCCGCAAAGAGCAAATTCTCAATGGTTTTGACCAAGATATCCGCACCAGTATCCAAGAAGGAATGACCAATCATGGTATTCGCATTATTCAAAATACTGAAGTGACAGCCATAGAAAAAATTACCGAAGGACTAAAATTAACTTTATCTGGAGACAATCAAGAACCAATCATTGCTGATGTCTTTTTAGTAGCCACTGGTCGCAGTCCTAACATTGAAGAACTAGGCTTAGAAAATGCCCAGGTTGATTGTATTCCCAGTTCGCTTGAAGGGACTGGATACAGCACCTCAGATGCGATTTCTGTGAATGAATATAGCCAAACTTGCCAACCCCATATTTTTGCTGTTGGTGATGTTACTGATAGGTTGAATTTAACGCCAGTAGCTATTGGAGAAGGACGTGCTTTTGCTGATACTGAATTTGGCAACAACCGCCGCGAATTTAGTCACGAAACTGTTGCTACAGCCGTATTTACTACCCCAGAAGCGGCTACAGTCGGCTTAACAGAAGCCCAAGCCAGAGCAAAATTGGGAGATGACAGTATTAAAATTTATCGGACTAGCTTCCGTCCCATGTACTACACTTTGGCGGGTAAGCAAGAAAAAACCATGATGAAGTTAATAGTAGATATTAACACCGATAAGATTTTAGGCGCTCACATGGTGGGAGATAGCGCCGCAGAGATAATTCAAGGTGTGGCTATTGCAGTGAAAATGGGCGCAACTAAAGCTGACTTTGATGCAACTGTAGGTATTCATCCCTCAGCAGCAGAGGAATTTGTCACCATGCGATAATAATAACAAGATCCCCGACTTCTTCAAGAAGTCGGGGATCTAAATATCTGAATCAATAATAAGTAGTCATATTTCATTTAACCATCCTGATAAATTAGAAATTTTACTAAAATAAGTAATTTGATAGCGCTAAGTAAATAATAATCATAATAAGTCTAACTCCTCTGTAGTTCCATCAACCAAAAGAGCAAATAAGCCAATTTCTTTCATTTGCTCAATATAAGGAGGATTTTCACTTTTCCAATGATATGATAAATCATGTAACCATGCTTGAATTAAAGTGATTAAAGTAGATTGATATATGATTCCTTCAATACTATCTGGATCATAGAATGCTAACACTTGCTTGGTATCAAATCTTCCTATTTCTGTAAAAGTTGGACTTTTAAAGATTCTCATAACATTAGAATTAACAAATATTAAGAAAGGAATATATTGATATGCTTCCATTTTTAAGATATCAAGATCCGGGGAAGAATACACACCGGAAAATCTCACATCTATCATTAAAATAGGGTGATCATCTTTATCTTTAGCAACAATTGCCGGATAAAAATCAATTACGGTTAGTGGTTGTATTTTTAACATGGTATTTTACCTGTTATTTAAGCAGAATTGAGATTGTTTTATTGTAACAAAACTAATATTTTGTTTTGCATAGGGATTACTCTCAAATGTTATTCTGTCTCGATATTAAATTACTACTAAAAGTTGATTAAACTTGTTTTTAAATCTGGAGATACCATTAAGTGATTTTTAACTTTTATAGACTAAGTTTATCTCAATATGTAAAGTTTGTTGACAATATTCAATATTTTCAAATTTGGTAATCTTTAATGATAAAATATATTATGAGATTTTTCTGAATAGAATAATAACATGATAAATAATAGCATAAAATTTATAGACTTATTTAGTGGTACAGGTGGATTTAGGTTAGCAATTGAAAGGATCTGTCATAATTATAAAATTCAATCTCAATGTGTTTTTTCTAGTGATATTGATATAAATGCCCAGAAAATCTATTCAGAAAACTTTGGAGAAACACCCACAGGAGACATTACAAAAATTGATGAAAATGATATTCCTGACCATGATATATTATTAGGTGGTTTTCCTTGTCAACCTTTTAGTATTTGTGGAGAACTTAAAGGTTTTGAAGATACAAGAGGAACATTATTTTTTGATATTGCCAGAATTATTAAAAACAAACAGCCTTCAGCTTTTATATTAGAAAATGTCAAACAATTAAAAGGGCATCAAGAAGGAAAAACATTAAAAATAATTATTAACACATTAAAAGAATTGGGATATTATACAGATTATAAAATCCTGAATGCCCTTAATTTTGGTTTACCGCAAAAGCGAGAAAGAATTTTGATAGTTGGCTTAAAAAATCAAAATCATCATCATAATTTTAATTGGCCAGTAATCAAAATGCCCATGCAGCCTTTATCAGAAATATTAGAAAAGTCTGTTTCTGACTTTTATTACGCATCTGAGAAAATTCGCCAAAATCGGTTGCAAAAAATCAAGCCTGAGCAAAAATGTGAGCAACCGACAATCTGGCATGAAAATAAATCTGGTAATATTAGTGTATATCCTTATTCTTGTGCATTGAGAGCAGGAGCATCTTATAATTATTTATTAGTAAATGGAGAAAGAAGATTAACTGAAAGAGAAATGTTAAGATTGCAAGGTTTCCCTGAATCTTATAAAATAGTGGGAAGTTATCAAACTATGCGGAAATTAGCTGGTAATGCGATCGCTATTCCTTGTGTAGCTACTGTTATTGATTCTGTTATTAATGCAATTAATTTCTAAATTCAGACTTTGATGGAAATATCATTTATGATTCCTATATGCTCTATGAATTACCTTTATCTTCATGGTTTCGCTTCTGGTCCCAACTCAACAAAATCCCAAGATATTCAACAAAGATTAACACAATTACAAATACCTATTTCTGTCCCCGATTTAAATAATGGCGGATTTTCTCACTTAACTATAACGCGCCAAATCCAACAAATTGCCACTCAATTTCCTCCAGATTCCCAACCCGTTACTCTCATTGGTTCTAGTTTAGGAGGTTTAACCGCAGCCCACATAGCCCAACAATATTTACAAGTACAAAATTTAATCTTACTAGCGCCCGCTTTTGGTTTTTTATCTCACTGGTTGCCAAAATTAGGAAGAGGATTAAAATTATGGCAACTAACAAAATATATGATGATTTATCATTATGGCTATCAACAATTACTACCATTACATTATAATTTTGTTACAGATGCTCACCAATATTCAGAAAATTTATTACAACGTCCCCTTCCTACCTTAATTTTACATGGTAAACATGATGAAATAATCCCTATCCAAGCTAGTCGCTATTTCGCTAATTCCCGTCCTTGGGTAAAATTAATAGAACTTAATAGTGATCATAGCTTAGGCAATGTCACCCCCGAAATTTGGCAAGCAATTTCCTCATTCTTTCAGTTACCTTAACCAACAACAAATGCTTAAATTTATTCGTTCCGATTTATCTCAACTTAACGCTTACAAAGCTCACCCCAGTAGTGATAGTGCTGAACCAGTTAATATCCAATTTGATAGATTAGATACTAATGAAAGTCCCTTAGATTTACCACCAGAAATCAAAGAAAAATTAGCTTGGACATATCAGCAAATTATTGAAACTAATCGTTATCCTGATGGTGGACATGAAACTCTTAAAAATGCGATCGCCCAATATGTCAATGAATCAGCAAACCTGGCAAATTCCCCCTTCACCGCTGCTAATATTTCCGTCGGTAACGGTTCAGATGAACTAATTCGCTCGCTATTAATTGCCACCTGTTTAGGAGGAGAAGGCTCTATTTTAGTTGCCAATCCTACCTTTTCCATGTATGGCATTTTAGCGCAGACTTTAGGGATTCCAGTAGTCACAGTAGGTAGAAATCAAAACAACTTTGAAACCGATTTAGAATCTGCGAAATCTGCCATTACACAAACCCAAAATCCTCCTATTCGTGTCGTTTTTGTAGTTCATCCCAATTCCCCTACCGCTAATTGTTTAACTACAGCAGAATTAACATGGTTAAAAAGTTTACCAGAAGAGATGTTAGTAGTTATTGATGAAGCTTACTTTGAATTTAGTCAAACTACCTTAGCAGGGGAATTATTGCAACATCCTAACTGGATAATATTACGCACCTTTTCCAAAGCCTTCCGTCTGGCCGCCATGCGTGTGGGTTATTGTATCGCACATCCAGATGCGATCGCTATTTTAGAAAAAGTCCGTCTTCCTTACAATCTTCCCAGCTTTTCCATCGCCGCTGCCCTTATAGCTTTAGAAAATCGGCAACTTTTGCTACAGTCAATAGCCCAAACCCTAAGTGAAAGAGCTAAAATGATTACAGCTTTATTAGCACACTCAACTTTAGAAATTACACCGAGCGATACCAACTTTATTTACGTACAGATTAAAACTGATGACTCTAACTCACCAGCTACATTTTTAACAAGTCTCAACCAAAAACTCAGAAATCAGGGGACTTTGATTAGACTTTTGCCCAATGGCTTACGAATCACTATCGGTACACCAGCAGAAAACACACGCACCCTAGAACGAATACAATCAGCTTTACAGAAATAGAGCGTAATTAAGCTAATCAGCATTTAATTTGTATAAGGCGAGTGATCATGTTACCTACCCCACAAAATTTGTATTTAATTCGATTAGAGAACTACACAAAAAAGATGAACTGCTTGCGGCAGCGCTAGTTCCCTCCGGGACGCTCCGCGAACGCTATCCATTGTGGGATGGGCATCTTGCCCGTCCTTGTATTATGAGGGGACCAGATGCCCGCACCACAAAAAATTTTGGGATATTTTTTTAATTGTAAGTCTCTTATGCAAATTAGATATTTTTTAGTTTACCACTCATCAGCATCCGTATCAATATTTGCACGACGAATTATTGTCACAGTTTGTGTTAGCACTCCTACCAACATAGCAAAAGCTTCATCTGGGATATAATCCACTATTTCAGCAGGAAAAAATACCTCAAACTGATCAAGAATCTTTTGTACTCGTTGTTTAGCAACTGGACTCTCTGTAATTTGCTTAATTAAGCGAATCCATTGTCTTCTAATCAAGTAGGCTTTTTGACGATCTTCATGAGATTCAGGAGTCAACAAAGATAGATTGCCTATGGGTAAAACCCCTTGGCAATCACTATCATAATCTCCACCAATTGCTGCTCCAGGTCCAGCAAACTCCGCATAGTATTCTTTAAAGAGTATTAACCCATTCCTTCTCCGACTATTAACCATAAAAATTTTGCCGCCATGAATCAGGTTGAGAATCTGAGATCCATTGCATTGCTCAGTTCCATCTGCCATGGTGATTTGATTAATAACACTGTTGTAAGCGTAACAATTTGACCCCATAGTAACTCAATAGCGTCTACAATTCTCGCTATCCATATTGTGTGAGAATTTCCACGCTTTTAGTAATATATACTCTTTGTAATTTATTTTAGGAATAAACACCTATTATTCTATGGGATTAAGTCTGGATTTAACTCAACCCAGAGTAATCTTTATTTAAAGTTTTTATGAAGACAAACTAGAAAATATAAAGTAAATAACACAGAAAAAGGATCTATTTTCTGATATGTAGAAATATACACTAGAATAAGTCACAAAAATTAGCATGGTAAGGTGCATTAGCACCAGCATAATGCACTACCTATCTAGTTTAGGGTGTGTTAGGCATAGCCGTAACGCAACCTACCGCTATCAGCAAACCCTATATATGTTTATGTAGTAATATCTGGCGTGAGCGATTCAGGAAAAATGCTTCCCAAGGAGATTCAACCTTATATACCCGATATGCCAACTTAAAATAAAGCTGACGGGCATGATAATTATTTTCCAAAACATGGAGATATAAGTCTTGAAATCCCCACTCCTGGGAGATTTGCTCACAGCGAATCAACAAACTAGAACCCACACCCAATCTGCGGTAACTTGGGTGAACAGCTAAATTAGATAAATAAGGGAAACCCGGATTGACAATAGCCCAAGCATCACTAACCCTGACACCCATTTCGATAGTTCCCATAATTTTCTGATCTTCAGAGGTAGCATCAACAGCAACCAAACAAATATGATGGGGTATGGGAAACTTGAGACGATGCCTAATATCTTCGTAAATACCTACACGAAGCAAAGGGAAAGCCCAACCCCATAAACCTTCCCGGGAGTGAAAGCTTTCAGCGACAATTTGAGCAATATCAAGGAAATCATCAGGTGTAGCTACGCGAATTTGGAGTTTTCCAACAGGTAAAGTACCAGTTTCTGGGTTGGGTTGGGGTTGGGTAGGGTTAAAAAACCGGAATTTCAAAGCTAGTTAGGGATTATTTTGATTTATAGCTGGAACAGAAAGCTTGAAAGTCTTTTGGTGTCTCACTTTTGTGATTACTGTCCGTCTTAACCTATCTGGCAACAGCCAACACAGGATATTTTCCCAGTCCTGTTCCCAATCATAACTAAATGGTATCTTAAGAAAACAATCAGTTAATCATCATGTAGCTAGAGTAACTTATCATCAAAGTAGTAAAATCTATCTCAGTCAGTAACCCAGCCCTAAAGGGACTGAGCTTGCAAGAGAAATCAAACAAGCTGTACTGACCAGACCACCCTGAGCATAGTCTCAGGGTAGCCGTTATTTGAGTCACGACACCCCGGAATGCGTAGCTAGTTCCCTGCTCT
>JANMEE010000320.1:0-42463 GCA_031376645.1 Dolichospermum sp. OTE_75_concoct_329_sub
CGTAATTTGGAATCGTTCTATATTACTGAAATTTACTTGGTCACGATAGAAATAGCTAGTGTTATAGTAAACCCCGTACAAACCATCAAAACTGTTAGAACCACTGCTAAAAATCCCCGCTTGAGGTGATGTTCCTGTGTAGGTATTACTGGAGTAATCTACAACTAATACATCATTCCCTGCTGCTCCATCTACTACGTCATATCCTAACCCGGTATTGATGGTGTCATCTCCACTCCCTGTATTAAAGGTGTTATTAATCCGTTGACTGAGGTTAATGACATCGTTACCACTACCTGTTGTTGCACTAATAAACCCTTCAATGTTGGTGTAAGTTGTGCCATCTAATAGAGTAAAGTTTTTAGTCGTATTACTGTCATCAATGGTTATCGCTGTGGTAGCTGAACTGAGATTACAATCAGCAATAGTATCAATTCCTGTACCCCCATCAATGATTTTGATTCCTGCACCTACGGTAATTACGTCATCTCCATTACCTGCATTGATAGTGTCATTACCATCACCTGCATCAATGCTATCGTCCCCAGCACCACCATTAATCGTATCATTACCATCCCCAGTAATGATATTGTCATTAGCACCTGTTCCGGTAATTTGGAATCGTTCTATATTACTGAAACTTACTTGGTCATAACCGTAATAGCTAAAGTAAGCCCTGTAATAACCATCAAAACTTTTAGAAGCATTGCTAGAAACAGCGCCATAAATCCCTTGATAGGCATTACTGGAGTAATCTACAACTAATACATCATTCCCTGCTGCTCCATCTACTACGTCATATCCTAACCCGGTATTGATGGTGTCATCTCCACTCCCTGTATTAATAGTGTCACTACCATCACCTGCATTAATGCTATCGTTCCCAGTACTGCTATCAATCGTATCATTACCACCACGTGCAGTAATGCTATCGTCCCCAGCACCACCATTAATCGTATCATTACCATCCCCGGTAACGATGGTGTCATTAGCACCTGTTCCGGTAATTTGGAACCGTTCTATATTACTGAAACTTACTTGGTCATAATAGTTATAACTGGTATTGTAGTAAGCCCTGTAATAACCATCAAAACTGTTAGAAGCATTGCTAGAAATCCCCGCTTGAGGTGATGTTCCTGTGTAGGTATTACTGGAGTAATCTACAACTAATACATCATCTCCTGCTGCTCCATCTACTACGTCATATCCTAACCCAGTATTGATTGTGTCATCTCCACTACCTGTATTAAAGGTGCCATCAAACCGTTGACTGCGGTTAATGACATCGTTACCACTACCTGTTGTCGCATTAGTAAACCTTTCAATTTTGGTGTAAATTGTTCCATCTGGTAGAGTAAAGTTTTTAGTCGTATTACTGTCATCAATGGTTATGGCTGTGGTGGCTGAACTGAGATTACCATCAGTAATGGTATCAATTCCTGCACCCCCATCAATAACATTGATTCCTGCACCTCCGGTAATTATGTCATCTCCATTACCTGCATTGATAGTGTCATTACCATTACCTGCATCAATAGTATCGTTTCCATCTCCAGTATTGATAATGTCATTGCCACTACGTGCAGTAATGGTATCGCTTCCTGCACCGCTATTAATCGTATCATCACCATCCCCAGTAACGATGGTGTCGTTAGCACTTGTTCCCGTAATTTGGAATCGTTCTATATTACTGAAATTTACTTGGTCATAGTTACCACTAGTGTTATAGTAAGCAAAGTAAGAACCATTAAAACCACTATTGCCATTGTTAGAAACAGAGTTAGAAATCCCCGCTTGAGGTGATGTTCCTGTGTAGGTATTACTGGAGTAATTTAGGATTAATAGGTCATTACCTGTTCCTCCATCTACTGTGTCATTTCCTCGTAAGGGACTAATAATGTCATCCCAAAAACTTCCTGTAATCGTATCATTCCCGTTAGTACCAGTAAAATTCTGTTGTTCTACCTGAATAACTTGCCCATTTACCGTAATCGTCGCGTGATCATCCTCAGCCTTCAAAGCTTTTAAGGTTTGAGTATCCAGACTATAACCCTGTACCAATTCAGCAAAAATCGCCCCTTCATCTCCAGCACTATCACTGAGATTGATATGAGCATCCACAAAATGTCCAATTTCTTCTAACAGTGTACCGAATAAGGTTTTTGCTGTCGCAGTGGCGACAAAAGTATCTGATAAATAAATCTTATTTGTACTACTGGCATAAGCCCCATTAGCACCGCCAAGAATGTTACTATCAAGAATTTCAATTTGCGGAAGTTGACCAAAATCACCAGATAGCCACTGTAAACGCAGAATTTCCGCACCGCTGCGGTTGTATTGTGTACCAAAAGCGGTATCAAAAACCTGCCAGAAGTTATCTAAACCAGCAAAGGTGCTGAGTTGGTTATAGGTCAGCGTCAGGGCAGAATTGAGCAGAGTATTCATGGATTTAATTAATTACTGGTATTAAGATGATGCCTGAAGGCGATAGTATGTGTCACAACTTGTAACACTTTTTATTTAAAGACTATACTAGCACAAGTGTGACACAAATACTGATAAGTGTCAAACTCTGTATCTATGCGACAAGTTAGGATATTTTTTTAAATGGACAAGGTATTGCAAAATCTTTCAGATACAGTCCTACTTGTTCTAGGGCTGGGTTAAGGTACAACTCATCAGCAATCAAACCGTTAGTAAGTGTATATATAATAAAATTAACCTGGTTTTTGTAAATAATTGTGCCAAAACGATAATATTAAGTATAAAAAAACCTTTACATCCACCAAAAGTTAGATATTTATTTCTTTCCCAAAAAATCTCACCTGAGTAGAATATTTTGGTTTTGCCATAATTAAAATTATTTATACTAAAATCATATTAAGACTTACGTGGTCAAAATAAACATATAACTTCCAATTTAAAAAATATCCCAAAACTTCTTGTAGTGCGGGCATCTTGCCCGCTAATAATACAAGGACGTTTTTCATAGGCCATATCCCGAAAAAGAAATAGACAAAGGTGCTGTGAAATCTGTACGACGTTTTCTATTAGAAGCAGGGTTTAATAGTGATGAAATATAAAAATTACGAGTCAATCGTAGAATTTGATCATGAAACTAAAATTTTTCACAGTGAAGTTATTAATATTAGAGATGTGATTACATTTCAAGGCAGTAGTGTAGAGGAATTAAAACAAGCATTTCAAGATTCAATAGATGATTATTTAGAATTTTGTAAACAACGTGGTGAAGAACCGGATAAGCCATTTTCAGGGAAATTTGTCGTGAGAATTAACCCTGAATTACACAAAGTAATTGCAATACGAGCTAAACAAGAAGGTAAAAGCCGACAAAACCCACCTTCGTGGGTTAAAAGGACTTGATTTTTTCTTAGTCCACGGAGGTGGACTTTGTTTGTGTAGTAGCGACTTCTAGTCGCCTCTTTTTACTGATTTAGACATTTTCATTTAAGTAGGTGAACATAAAAATTTAAAGGTATGTAAAGAAAAGTAAAATCTCCCAAAACCTCTTCACTCTTGCCTTTTGCCTCTTGCCTTGCCATAACGACAATTTTCAATGCTAACCTACTTATCCAATGACTTTGCTATCACCCCTAATTGTAAACCTGGTGGAAAACTACCTTCTTCCTTAATACGTTTTATTTCAGCAGCATCAATTGGTAAATTTAACTTTTCTGCTAATGCTTGCACAATATCACCCCTATCAATGACACCAGCAACAGCATCAGCAGGAGAAAGAACAGTAATTTGAGGTAATTGGTCAATTTCCAATTTGTTAATTACCTCTGCTAAAGAAGCAGATTCAATAACAGTAGGAATTACATTCAGAGGATGAACAATAGTTTGTAAAGTTTGAGTTTCCCATGCACTTCTTTCAGTTGTTCGTAAATCATTAATCGCAACTAAACCGCGATAACGACCATCAGATGCAGCAAAATAAACTTGTGGTGTAGTGGTTTCCAAAAGATAGGAATCAGCAAATTCTCGCAATGTTTGATTAGCATCAACTACCCGAAAATTACGAGTCATGCTATCGGCTGCAACTAGCTTGAGTAAAGTTTCTTGTAATGTGGTTACACGGTCATAACTGTTAGCATTACGCACTGCAAACCAGCCTATGAGTACAATCCATAAACCCGTGATAAATTCTCTGGTAAAGAAATCAATGGCAAATCCTAAAGCGATCGCACTATAACCTAAAATTTGTCCAGCCTTTGCTGCCCAGTGTACAGCTTGAAAGCGATCGCCTGTCACTTTCCACAAAGCCGCTTTTAACACCTGTCCCCCGTCCAAAGGTAGACCAGGAATCAAATTAAACAAAGCCACAACCAAGTTAATTCTGGCTAAATCTCCCATCATCTCACTTAGAGGGTTACTATCGGGAATTACACTCGCAGCTAAACGCAGTAAGAAAAATAGCATAACACTTACCGCAGGGCCAGCGATCGCTACCTGAAAAGCCTCACCAGGAGTTTTTGATTCTTCCTCTATAGCTGCAACTCCCCCAAATAAAAACAAAGTAATCGAATTCACCTTAATTCCTTGGGACTGTGCCACCAAACTATGTCCCAACTCATGCAACAGCACCGAAGCAAATAACAGCAGTGCCATAATTAAACCCGCACTCCAACCCACGACAGTCCCCCATTGCTGGTAAGCAAAACCAAAATTCAGAGTTGTTAACCCTAAAATTACAAACCATAAGGGGTCTAAAAATAAAGGAATGCCAAACAAAGAACCGATTTTCCAATTAGTTTGCATTATTAGATATTTCCAGAAATTATTTTATAAGTGAAAAATGTAGATATAACTCTAGGATAACAAAAGCAGCAGATCCCCAACTTCTATAAGAAATCGGGGATCTTATCAAGTCAAAAAAGCGATAGGTGATTAATTTACCTATCGCTTCTGACAAAAAATATTAAATCAACTTACAAGCGACCAATGTTAGTCAATCCTAAAACAATACCAATACCGATCACATGACCAAAAGCCATAGCTCCGATGAATCCTGGTACACTTACAGGTAATACAGGCATTGGGGGCCCAACTTTAGCAGATTTCAGTGCAAAAGTGAATAAAAGTACAACAGCACTGCTGGCACTGATAATGATACCGACGGTAGGACTCCACACTGGTGTAACGGGAACAGATGCTGCGGCTAATAAGATTGATGACATGAAGGCGTGTTCTCCTAAACCAAAAAACGAATATAATCTTAGAGAATTATAAAATTACTCAGGACAAAGCAAACGTTTTTAATTGAAAATAAGATAATTTTGTGATTATTTGTAACTTTTCTGATAGAAATGCGGGTTAAAATTTGCGGTATTACTCAACCACAACAATCTCTAGCTATAATCTCCCTGGGTGCAACTGCACTAGGATTTATATGTGTCTCCACTTCGCCTCGCTACGTTACCATAGCTCAAATTCAGGCAGCTATCACCCCATTGCCCCAAAATATTGATAAAATCGGCGTTTTTGCTAACACTACTATTTCGGAAATTAGTCAAATAGTTAAAGAGTCTGGTTTAACAGGTGTCCAGTTACATGGAGATGAAACACCGGAATTTTGTCATCAATTGCGCCAATCTCTACCCCAAATAGAAATCATCAAAGCTTTCCGAGTCCGCAGTTTCGAGCATCTACAAACCACTAAGAATTACACTGATTATGTAGATACCCTACTACTTGATGCCTACCATCCACAACAGCTAGGAGGAACAGGACAAACCTTAGATTGGCAAATGTTGCAGGAATTTAACCCCACTTGTCCTTGGTTGTTAGCCGGTGGACTCACACCAGATAATATTTTAACTGCTCTTAGTCAAATTCACCCTCATGGGATTGATTTATCTAGTGGTGTCGAACACTCACCAGGTAACAAAGATTTAGACAAAGTAGCTCTATTATTTCAACAGCTGGAGAATTGGTAATTGGTAATTGGTAATTAGGAAAATTTTTACCCTATTCCCTATTCCCTATTCTCTATTACCTATTACCTATTACCTATTCCCTCATTAATAGAATGACGATTGGTGACGAATCAAGTTGAAAAATTCTTCACGGGTTTTGTGTTCTTCTTGGAATACACCTACCATTGAACTGGTAACAGTCCAAGCTCCTGGTTTTTGAACCCCGCGCATAACCATACACATATGACTTGCTTCCATGACAACAGCAACACCTTTAGGTTCAAGAACCGTTTGCAGTGCTTCGGCAATTTGTCGAGTTAGTCTTTCTTGTACTTGCAATCTGCGAGAATACATTTCGACAATTCGCGCTAGTTTACTTAATCCCACCACTTTTTGATTGGGAATATAAGCAACGTGCGCTTTGCCCATAAATGGCAGCATATGATGTTCACATAAGCTAAAGAAGTTAATATCTCTAACTAACACCATTTCATCATGTCCTTCATCAAAGATAGCTCCATTGATGAGGTCTTCTAGGGATTCATTGTAACCACTGGTGAGAAATTTCATCGCCTTAGCTACACGCTTGGGCGTTTTTAGGAGTCCTTCTCGTTCAGGATCTTCTCCTACTCCTACGATCATTGTTCGCACTGCTGCCATCATATCATCCATAATTTCCTCAGATGGTGGATGTATTTCTGGTTCTCTGCCATCATGGGTATTGCGATCAGGTCGGACATTGATAGCTTCTGCTAAATCGGGAATCAGAGGAGATTGAGCGCGATTAGAACCGTTTGAACTAGCGATAGTCATGATTGAATTTTGGTACGTTGTCAGTTGTTAGTTGTCAGTTGTCATTCAAAAAGATAAATGACAAAATCACCGATTAGAGAACACCAGCATTGGACATGATGGTTAATTCTTCAATTACTGCTTGTTGTGGTAATAAGACAGTGTGCAAAATTGTTTCGGCCACAACTTCTGGAGTTAACATTTGAGAACGGTCAAAGTTAGCCTGGACCGTTGGAGTATCCCAAATTTCCGTATTCACACTACCAGGACAAATTGCAATGACGCGAATACCATTGGCACGTTCTTCTTTGGCAAGAGTTTGCGATAGGGAAAGAAGTCCGGCTTTACTGACGCAGTAAGCACCCCAACCGGGAAAAGCTTGTTTGGCTGCTATAGAAGCAATGTTAATAATTGTGCCTTGGCCTTGTTGCCGCATTGCTGGCAAAATTCCCATCATGCACTGAAAGACACTGGTAAGATTCAAGTTGATCACTTGTTGCCAATCATCTAAAGGTGTTTCACTCAGGTTGCCTGTATATCCAATGCCAGCGTTATTAATGAGAATATTTATGCTACCAAATTCATCAGCTATCCCTTGAATTTTAGCTTTGACGTGATCAACTTCAGCTAAATCCACACAAAAGGCTTGAGCTTCAACGCCTAACTCCTGTGCAGCTTTTGCTACTAACTCTAACTTATCTTGAGAACGACTGACTAAGGCTACATTTATGCCAGCCTTTGCAAATGCCAAAGCTGTTGCTTTCCCAATTCCACTACTAGCACCCGTAATCAATGCGCGTCTTTCTTGCTCAACATTCATATATTTTCCAACTTTTTGGCGATGCTGTGAGCCAACAGCTACTCATAAATTAAGTAATTGTAAAAATCAGACTACTTTTTTTGACAGGTGTTAAATTATCCTGTAAAGCGGTGCGTAATATTAGTCGCCTTTTCAGGTGCTACTTTTAATTAAGCTGAGTCAACCTACTTGACAAGTAAATACAAATGCCTATAGCTGAAAAAGATTGTTAAAAATCTTTAAGCAGCCATAGGCAATTATAGCATTGCTATGATTCTATGCCATTTTATTGAATATTTTTAATGAGCGAGTTCTGTAAAAACGCCAATATTGCGGAATTTATCATAACGGAGTTGACGGCGTTCGGCTGGGGTGAGACGATTCAGTACGTCTAAGTTTTCCAACAAGGCTTGTTTTAAATTATTGGCCGCTGTTAAAGGGTCAGAATGTGCGCCCCCCAAGGGTTCAGGGAGAATTTGGTCAATAATGCCCAAGTTTTTGAGGTCGTGGGAGATAATTTTCAATGCCACGGCTGCCAGGTGTGATTTACTGGCATCTTTCCACAAAATTGCGGCGCAGGCTTCTGGGGTAGCGACAGTATAAACTGAGTGTTCAAACATCAATAAGCGATCGCCCACACCAATACCCAAAGCCCCACCAGATCCACCTTCACCAATAACTGTACAAATAATGGGGACATCAAAACTGAACATCTCCCGCAGGTTATAGGCGATCGCTTCTCCTTGTCCTTGATGTTCGGCTTCTATGCCCGCCCAAGCTCCGGGAGTATCAATAAATGTCAAAATTGGCATACTAAACTTATTGGCGTGTTCCATGAGGCGTAGAGCCTTACGGTAGCCACCAGGAGCAGCCATACCAAAGTTACGGGCGACATTATCTTTCGTATCCCGGCCTTTTTGATGTCCTAACATCATCACAGGTTGTCCAGCTATTCGACCGACACCACCCACTAAAGCGGGATCATCTCCGCCACAGCGATCGCCATGCAACTCCATCCATTCATCACTAATGGATTGAATATAATCCAAAGTGCTAGGACGGCGAGGATGACGAGCTACTTGCAGTCGTTGAGATGGTGTCAGACTACTAAAAATCTCTTCCCGCAATTGCATTGCCCGTGTTTCTAGTTGGCGAATTTGCCCAGAAACATCAACACCATTTTCATCAGCCAATTGGCGAATTTGATCAATTCGCGTAGCCAGTTCTGCTAAAGGCTTTTCAAAATCTAACAGTAGCGGTTTGCGCTCAGTTGTTGCCATATTAAGGGATTAGGTGACAGGTGACAGGTGACAGGTGACAGAGGGTGTCACTTCCTTGTTGCCAATGACCAATGACCAATGACCAATGACCAATGACCAATGACCAATGACCGATGACTAAACTAACAATGGTCTAAAACCGTGTTTAATGGACATTTGACCAATTTGCTCCATTTTGTCTACGGTAATCTGATTCCGCCCCCAAGAAAAGTTTGTGTATAACTTCTCAAATTCCAGCAGCATTGATTCGGCAAAACAAGCAAATAATTGACGGCCTGGGACATCCATATTGACAATTTTCATGATTTTCCAGTCAATCTCTAGGGAATGTTCCACAATGCCACCATTTAACACATACACCCCCGGATGCTGAATTTTTGTTCCTAAGTTTTTAGGATAGCCACCATCAATTAATAGACAAGGTTGTTTTAATGTTGTCGGGTCAATTTCTACGCCTTTGGGCATACTCGCCACCCAAACAACAATATCTGCTTGGGGTAATGCTTCCTGTAATCCCATTATTTTACCCCGTCCTAGTTCTGCTTGCAGTTCTTGGAGACGTTCTTGATTTCTAGCAATTAATAGTAATTCTTGGACATCTGTTTTTTTATCTAGCCAGCGGGTAACTGCGCTACCGATATCCCCCGTTGCACCGCACACAGCAACAGTTGCCTTAGATAATTCAATCCCTAGTTGTTTAGAGGCTTCTTCTACTTGCCGACAAATAATGTAGGCTGTATGAGTATTGCCTGTGGTGAAGCGTTCAAAATCTAGGTTAATGTTACGGACTTGTTTGAACTGTTCTAAATTAAAGTTCTCAAAAATAATTGAAGAAAATCCGCCCAAAGCTGTAATATCAATGCCATGCTTTTGAGCATGAGCCATTGCGTTCAGAATTTTGCGGGTTGCGGCTTTAATGCGGCGATTAGCCAGCATTTCTGGCAAAAAGCATGATTCTACATACTTTCCTTCTATTTTTTGCCCAGTGATGCTAGTAACAGTGATATGATCAACTATCTGTGGCGGTGCGCTACACCAAAAGTCTAGCCCCTGATCGGCATATTCTGGATATCCCAATTCTTGAGCTACTGATTGAGCGTGTTCTAAACTAGTCAGATGTCCAATTAAACCAAACATGGAGTGATATATTAGGCGTGTGCGGTGGTGCAAAACTGTGAAACTATTAAGCAATACCAACTTTGGATTTTAGGTTTTAGATTTTGGAAAAATCGCAAACTATAATATGCCAACGCGGGATTAAAGATAATACCTAACTATTAAAAATACTACATAATGTGTCAATATAATTCGTAATTATACTCTGACTCCTTCCTTCTTCCTTCTTCCTTCGTGTTCTTCGTCCCTATATCCCTCCGGGACGCTCCGCGAACGTGGTTCATTTAATCCATATTCTTCTAGTAGGAAGGGAGTAGCTCCTGACTCCTATTTCCCTGGGGTAACGAAGTCGTCACCCCTGCGGGCAATTGTTAAACGGTTGCTAGTCCGTAAGCAGAAAGACGCATGATATCACGAGTAGTAAAGCCAATGTTACTTAGGGCTTCACCATATTGAATCATAAAATCTTCTACTAGAGCATCTTTTTCCATTGCTAAAACTTTGGCATCGTCTGCTACTTGGTTAAGCATTTTCCAGACGAGGGGTAAATTTTGGCGATTGGCTTCTTCTAATTCGGCTTTGGATTCTGTAAAGTTTTCTTGCAACCACACTTCACCAAAGTTGAGATGGCTGTATTCTTCTTTTACTACTCCTTCTGTGATTTTACGAGCAAAATCATCAGCTACGGGAATATAGATGTTATAGGCAGCGATCGCAAAACATTCAATAATTAAAGATTGAATCAGGAGGCAAGTCACGACTTTACCCTCTTTGGCAGCAGTTTGGAAATTGTCGTGGAGTCCCAAAAAAAACTTTTTAGCGAATTCCAGATCTGGAGTTACTTTTAAGTTGCGTCCACAGGCTTCAAACCCTTTTTTGTGGCGACTTTCCATTTTCGAGAGGCTAATTAGTTCCTTTTCCTGTGCTGGTAGCAGTTGAGATAAGGTAATGTAATTTTCGTGAGCTTCTTGTTCCCCTTCAATCACAATGGCATTGATGCGGCTGTAAGCATCTTTGTACGTTTCGCTGGCAAAATCAAGTTCTTCAATTTGGTCTACAAGCTGCTGCATAGTCTGTATTACTCCGTTAACCCTGGTCATTTGATCCGAAAACTTAAATTACCCGACGAATTTAGGGTAATTATCTCTGTGATTTAATTTAACTTAACAAGAAACTATAGTAGTTAGATTAGTTTCTACCGATGGTTGTGATACCAGAAAAACAAATGTATGAAGTCATAACAGATGTCTAAGCTAAACTGGAATCTAAAAAAATGCCAATTTGTTGAGCCTGTTAGTGCTAATACTGGGGCATTTATCGTTTTACTAGGGAAGTTTTCACTGGCCTTTGTTAATTCTACCTTAGTAGCGATCGCAGTTACGGCTTTTCAAATTTTCACTTCGGCTTTAGCTGGTTAAGCTCTAGCGCGGCTAAAATTTAGGGTTAAACAAGCGTTGCTTTTAGTGGTGCTAGTACCGCAAGGCGGAATTTAGAATTTAGAATTTAGAATTTAGAATGAATACAGCATAAGCTTTTCACAGATTCAAAATGGTTCATTAACTTACGCCGTACTGTACTAGTAACTTTGGTAATTCCCTTTCAGTTATTCTCTGCTATCCCCTGCTATCTGTGCCAGAATTATGTATCAAACTGATCCACCACTTTCTGCTAAAGATTTCCTATGAGTACCTTATTATACGGTTTTTGACCGCTACACTGACCAGTTAAGAGCATTTCAATTGCATAGAATATCAGTTAATAACATTTAGACATCTTCTTTGACAAAATCACTAACTACTCAGATTCTGTCACCAACAGAAAATATGCAAAAGCTGGGTTTGATTTTAATTATTGTCTCATTTTCTCCCTGGCTGGCGATCGCTATAATTGTCCCATTTTTGCCAATTACCGTAGCTCAAAAAGCCTTATTAGTACCAGCATTATTAGCTTTAGCTGAAGTTTTATTTTGGTTGGGTGCGCTGCTGTTGGGAAAAGAAGTAGTGCAAAAGTATCGCCGTTATTTGAGTTTCTATTATTTGAGGATACGGTTAAAAAGATTCTGGCGCAAAATAAACAAGAAGGGTAAATAATTTACAATAAGGTTAGGAATAATTGTACAATTATTTATGTTGTACTTTAACTTAATCTAAAAATGCAAAAAACATCAACTATCTCAGAACTTCATCAGAGGTTTCTCGCTAGACAGTCCAAATTTGCTATTTATAAAGTTAATAATATGAATATTATAACTTTACCTAATGTCTATCATCCTTCACCTAGTGCGACTTCTTTCTTTCTGTTGAACTCTATTCGGGAAATGTATCAAAATGTAAAAACCAAGAAAAAACGGCTTTTAGAGTTAGGTTGTGGAACTGGGGCTGTGGGACTGAGTTTAAGTGAATATGCAGAAGAAATATATCTTTCGGACGTAGCTTCTCATGCTGTATTTTGCGCTAGATTAAATACGTTGATAAATTTCCGTAAAGCTAAAATTTACCGTTCGAATTTGTTCCAATCTTTACCTAAAGTTTTATTTGATGTTATTCTTTTTAACATTCCTTTGTTAGATAAACCTATTGCAAGTCTGGGAGAGTTGACAACTAATGATCCAAGCGGTCAAATATTTCTCAATTTTATTCACCAAATTTCTGAATATCTTGCACCTCAAGGAGAGGTGTTTTTTAGTTATTCTAATCTGGGAGATGTAAAACTACTTAATGAAATTCCATCAAACTTTATTGTTAAAAAAATCGCCGAACAAAAGCAGGAACCGAATGGCATTGAGACATATGTTTTTCACTTAACCATGAAGTAATTTTAATTAACATTGAGTTTAAATATCAGGAGAATAGTAACTAATGACAGGTCATAAACTCACGGAAACAGAAATACAAGAAGCTCTAGTAACTCTACCAGGTTGGATAGTCAAGGAAGGTAAGTTATGCAAAAAATTTGAATTTCGTTCTTTTAATGAAGCAATGGGTTGGATGGTTAGTGTTGCCATTCATACAGAAGTGATTAAGCATCATCCTATATGGCTAAATATTTATAACCTGGTTGAAGTCAGTCTCTTGACTTACGATTTAGGTCATGTAATCAGTAATTTGGATGTGGAACTTGCTAAAAAAATGGATGAATTAGCAGCACCACTTTTACCGATACAAAAAAGCTAACTCGTTTCCTGAATCTGCAACCTAATTGTGTGTTCTGTTACGCCACTTAGTTGCAGTTCCATGATTTCACCACCAAGGGGTTCTATACAGGTGAGGAGCGATCGCAAATTGGGTGTGCTTGCACCAGTATCAACATATAACCTATCCGCTAAATTACTAATTTTTTTCCAAGTCATATACAACTTGGCAATAGTTTGTTCAATTTGGGATGCTTGATTTACTAAGTCAGCGGCGATACTTAAACAACCAACTCTTTGGGCTTCCTCTAATGCGGTTTCAATATCTATGTCTTCTGCTATTAACGCTTGAACTTGAGCGGCAGATTTGAGATATTTGCCTAATTGCCTGGCTTCTGAGGTGGCTTGTTTGACAGTATCAACGTCAGGATTGGCGGCTATATCCCTTTGTAATGCCTTTTGGTGTAATTCTGGAAGTTTTTCCATTTCCTTGACCAGAGGGGCAATGTAGCGCGGTGGCAGACTGTTATCTGCGGCTTTTTCCCTAACTTCTTCTGGTAATAAATCGGAGGACATAGCCGTCCATTCGTCACTAAGTTGACGGACTTCTCTCCGGGTAATGCGATCGCCTTTTTCTGCGGCTTCACTCACCATCTGTTGCACTTCGGGAGAAGCTTTGGCAGTTTCTACAAACGCCCGTTTACTAAAGTTATTAACAGTATCTGGGTTCAGTTTGCCATCGGAAATCAAGGTATCAGCACTATTGGCTAATTGAATCCAACTGTAAGCTTGAGTTTTACTAATTTCTCGTTCTTTGAGCCATTTAAGAAAGCCAGTACCGCGCCCATCTCCGCCCTTTTTCTCTCTGTCACGGATAGCGCGTAAAATGCGTCCTCGCCAAATTTCTGTTTGCAAATCAAAGCGATCGCATACCTGCCATGCTACATCTAGCTGCTGGATAAAATCAGACTCAGGAATTAGTTCATCTTCAGGATCAGGTAATGCAAAGTCTAAATCTGCTGGCTGTTGGAGTGCAGCAGCAATATCATTCATGGAGTCGGTATCTTGCACGGTGGGTAGCTGGTTGAGGTATGCGATTTGTGCTTATATTCACACAACTTACATCTAGAAAATTGGTGATAATCAGCAGTTAAGTATTGTACTTTAAAATTTAAATTTTAGGTGACTGGGAAAATGAGAAAATGGAAATGCGGGTAGGTAGAGAAAAGAAAAAAGCTGAGGAAAATATTTATCTTCATTTTTGCCTCTTATCTATCACCTGTCACCTGTCACCTGTCACCTGTCACCTGTCACCTGTCACCTGTCACCTGTCACCTGTTCCCCTATGAAACAAACTGCGAAAATCCTCGACGGTAAGGCATTAGCCGATAAAATTCAGCAAGAACTGAGTGAGACAATTAGCAAATTACAAGGTAAAATTGGGCGATCGCCTGGGTTAGCAGTATTGATGGTTGGTGATAATCCCGCCTCAGCCGCTTATGTCCGCAACAAGGAAAAATCCTGTGCCAAAGTCGGAATTACCTCTTTTGGTAAACATTTTCCTCCCCAAACCAGCCAAACCGAACTAGAAGCAGTAATTGCTGAACTGAATGAAGATGAACGGGTCGATGGGATTTTAGTCCAGTTACCCCTCCCCAATCATTTAGATGCTGTCAGTCTATTACATCAAATTGCACCAGATAAAGACGCTGATGGACTCCACCCTGTGAATTTAGGACGACTGGTGCGGGGTGAGACAGGTTTACGCAGTTGTACTCCTGCTGGTGTCATGCGGTTATTAGCAGAATATAAAATTCCTTTACAAGGCAAAAAAGCAGTTGTGATCGGCCGGAGTATTTTAGTAGGGAAACCTATGGCTTTAATGCTATTAGAGGCTAATGCTACAGTCACAATTGCTCATTCTAAATCTCAAGATTTATCCACCATTACCCAAGATGCTGATATTCTTATTGCCGCAACAGGTATTCCTGGTATGATTACCGCTGATATGGTGAAACAGGGGGCAGTTGTGGTAGATGTGGGGATAAATCGGGTTACAGATAGCAATGGTAAAAGTCGTTTAGTTGGTGATATTCAGTTTGAAGCGATCGCTAATGTGGCAGAATATATTACCCCTGTTCCTGGTGGTATCGGTCCAATGACAGTTGCTATGTTATTACAAAATACTGTTTCTAGCTATTTACAAACAACAGGCAATTGAGAAATAATTTTTATGAATATTCATTATTTCTCACCAAAAATGTGAGCATTTCTGCCCCAAATCCCCGTAAAATTGGGACACACACAAATAACAGCCCCATATTTTGAACAGTCAAGAGGAATACAAAGCATGGTAGCAACGGATAAAAAATTTGAACCCCAAACAAAATCAGAGTCGGCTAGGTTTAACCTCGCTACTTATCTACAAGAACGACAACAGCTTTGCGAACAAGCTTTGGATAATTCCATTACCGTCGTTTATCCAGAAAAGATTTATGAAGCCATGCGCTACTCTTTACTAGCTGGAGGTAAACGAGTTCGTCCTATTCTTTGTCTTGCTACTGCTGACATGATTGGTGGCACAATTGAAATGGCTATGCCTACAGCTTGTGCAGTAGAAATGATTCATACTATGTCATTGATTCATGATGATTTACCCGCAATGGATAATGATGATTATCGTCGCGGTAAACTGACAAATCATAAAGTCTATGGTGAAGATGTTGCTATTTTGGCAGGAGATGGTCTGTTGGCTTTAGCCTTTGAACACGTAGCCGCCCAAACGCCTACAAACGTACCTAGGGATAGAGTTTTACAAGTCATCATTCGTCTTGGTAAAGCATTAGGTGCGGCTGGCTTAGTCGGTGGTCAAGTAGTAGATTTAGAATCAGAAGGTAAGTCAGATATTTCCTTAGAAACCCTGAATTTTATTCATAATCATAAAACCGCAGCCCTGTTAGAAGCTTGTGTCGTTTGTGGGGGAATTATTGCTGGTGCATCTGCCGAAGATGTGCAAAAATTAACTCGTTATTCTCAAAACATCGGCCTAGCTTTCCAAATAATTGATGATATTCTAGATATCACTGCTACCCAAGAGCAGTTAGGTAAAACCGCTGGTAAAGACCTCACAGCCAAGAAAGTCACTTATCCTAGTCTGTGGGGAATTGACGAATCTCGAGCCAAAGCTCAACAACTAGTTGCTGAAGCTTGTACTGAATTAGAATCATATCGGGAAAAAGCCATTCCTCTGCAAGCGCTCGCTCACTTTATTACCAGTCGGAATCACTAAATCCAATTTTAGATTTTGGATTTTGGATTTTGAATTGCTGACTCCATACAACCACTACTCACACTTACTAACCTCACCAAAATACCATGCAGGACATAGGCGAAATTGTTAACAACCGGGTGCTGCTGGTTGCGGTTGTAGCTTGTTTTGTAGCTCAAGGATTAAAGCTTATCGTTGAGTTAGTTAAACATCGCAAATTAAACGTGCGTGTTTTAGTGACTACTGGAGGTATGCCCAGTGCCCATTCAGCCCTAGTAACAGCCCTAGCAGACGGTGTTGGCCAAACTTTAGGTTGGGCATCTCCAGAATTTGCTCTAGCTACGATTTTTGCTATCATCGTTATGTACGATGCTGCTGGAGTGCGTCAAGCCGCTGGTAAGCAAGCAAAAATACTCAATCAAATGATTGATGAATTATTCCATGAGAAACCGGACTTTTTTCAAGACCGTCTCAAGGAATTATTAGGACATACACCAGTTCAAGTTATTGCTGGTTCGATTTTAGGTATAGCTATTTCTTGGTTAGCGCGGGCTGTATATTAGTTGTTAGTTATTGGTCATTGGTTATTAGTTATTAGTTAACTAACTATCAACGGACAATCGAGCGTAGTAAGACCACTTTAGAACCATCTGCTAAGATAGCAACAAATCCGCTTTCGCTGAGTTTTTGCAATGTATTATATGCTTCTTTTTGATTGGTAGTATAAACTGCCAATAAATAAGGGCGTTCTCCATAGGATACAAAACCTATATCACCTCCCACAGATTTTTGGAGACTACTAACCATTTCTGGACGGTTAAAATAATCTACAAGAATTGCATAACCGTTACCTAATATTTTGGGGTTATAGCTGATTTTTTGAATTGGTATTTTTGGTGTTGTTTGTGGTGATTGTTGTATTGCTGTTGTTTGTGTTGTACGAGTGGTGATAATGGCAGACAAACCAACTATATTCTGAATATACCTTGCCCAGCGATTGGCATCATCAATCTTTTTAAAGCCGCCAATTCGTGTTACTGTTTGATCATTATATTTGCAAATAAGTGTTTTCAGTTCAGTAGGTAATGCACTCCGCAACTGCTTTTGATTTTCAGATGTGGGACTTACTACTAATAATAGATATTCCCCTGTATTTGGTGGTTGACAATCGGCAAGATTTTGTTGAGCAATAACAGGATTGATACTACTAATTAAGTGTAAAAATCCTATGAATAAGGCACTTGGTAATATTTTTGATATTTGCATAAATTGGTAATTGGTAATTGGTAATTGGTTCTTATTTCCTGTCCCCTGTTCCCTGTTCCCTGTTCCCTGTTCCCTGTAACCTGTTCCCTGTAACCTATAACCTGTAACCTGTTCCCTACTTCAGAGATGCCAATGGATTAGGTATAGTGTCAGAAGGGGCTGAAAATTCTCCAGTAATCACATACTCTAACCGCAGTTTTAGCCAGGTAATAAATTGGGGATTGGTGGAAATAATGGCTGCTGCGGGTTGAGGACATTTCTTTTTAATATCAGCCATTTTCGATATTTCTAAAAAAGCGGGTTGCTTAATTAACCAAAAATCAATTTCTTTTTCTTGTTCGTGGTAATTACGAGTCCGTTCTTTGAAAACTTCATCTATCGGCTCTTCTTCCATGAGGAAGTGTTGACTGGCCAAAATGTAATAGTACGTTTGCATTTTCTTTGTTTGCTGACTAATTTTTAATTTTAGGGTACAGTGTTGAATCTGTACCCTGAGCAATTAACTTTTCTTCAATCCTTTAAACCAAGAACCAAAAGGACAACCACTACCCTTATTTTCACTATCTTCTAGTTTGCCACCTGCTGTGAGGTTTTCCAAGAATAGGGCATTATCAAAATAGTGTTCTAAGGAAACAATTTTTAAATCGTCGGTAACTTGAGCAACACTCATACCGATAATTTCGACTGTTTTTCCTGTGGGTGCATAACCTTTATACTTCCCCTGAAAATGTCCCCAGTGTCGCCATTTAAATGTAACATTAGGTGGACCAGAATAAACTGCTAATACTTCCCAGGGAAATCCTTGAGGAAAGGTACTATGAAATATTTCATGGGAGGATTCAAAACTTTCTTCTGAAGCTTTGTAATGCTCAGAATCAGCCATGAATAAATTATAAGTACCTTGAGCACCTATCTCAGCAGCGGTGTATTCTTGACCACCATTGCTACTAACCCGGAATTTGTCATTAACGATAGATAACCACTGTTGGGGGTTAGTTTTCCATGACACTTCCATTTCAAAGGTTCTCACCAGATTTTCGACAATAGCTTCTAGTGTACCTTCTAAATGATGGTGAATGCTTTCCTGGGCTAGGTTTTTCTTAGAACGGCTATAATCGGGGGTTTTTTGATAGCGCCATTGAGCATCACTGCTGGCTGCAATTACTTTGTCTCTATCTTGTACCCATAGAGGTAGGTTGTTAGGCTGTGTGGAACTCATAGAAGTTTGAAGTTTCCAAATTTAAGTTTAATTTTTTGGAATTACGCAGCTACAACCCCTCTGGAACTGGGGACTGGGGACTGGGGACTGGGGACTGGGGACTGGGAAATAGTTTTTATAATTACCAATTACCAATTACCAATTACCAATTACCCAGTATGGCTTCTTTCATTTCTCGGACTGCTCTTTCTATACCTACTAAAGCTGCCCGACTAATGATAGTATGACCAATGTTAAGTTCTTCCATGCCTGGAAGTGCGGCTATAGGGTAAACGTTCCAGTATGTGAGTCCATGACCGGCATTCACCCGTAAGCCAGCTTTAATGGCTTGTTCACAGCCTTGGGCTAATAAAGCTAGTTCTTTTTGACGAGTTGTTTCATCTTTGGCTTCTGCATATTGTCCTGTATGCAGTTCAATGAATTTTGCTTTCACCTTGACAGATGCCTCAATTTGTGGTGGTTCGGCATCAATAAACAAACTCACGGGAATGCCAGCACTTTGCAATTTATCAACTATCCCCCCTATTCTAGCAATTTGTCCGACAATATTTAAACCACCTTCTGTAGTTACTTCTTCCCGCTTTTCCGGTACTAAGGTAACATAATCGGGCTTGATATCTAGTGCTATGGCTAACATTTCTTCTGTTGCTGCCATTTCTAAATTGAAATGGGTTCTTACGATTTCTCGTAATAGCCGCACATCTCTATCTTGGATATGTCTTCTATCTTCGCGTAAATGGGCGGTAATGCCATCTGCACCTGCTAATTCTGCTAGTATCGCTGCTGCTATGGGGTCTGGTTCTACTGTCCGCCGTGCTTGACGAATGGTAGCAATGTGGTCAATATTAACACCGAGTGTAGGCACGCCTGGTTTCTCCTGTTTAACGGTTCTTAGATGTTGATTTTACAGGAAATATTAATTGTGGGGGTGATCGGTCATATTATTAAGAAAGGCAACTCTCAAAAATTTGACAATCTCTGAGGCGATATGCTTTTAGAACTGCAACAAATTATTGTCAACCCTGGTCAACAAATGTTACTCAAGAATATTAGTTGGCCGCAGTTAGAAAATATTTTAGAGGAAATGGGAGAAAGGCGTGCAGCGCGTATTTCTTATAGTGATGGTTGGTTAGAAATTATGGTTCCTTTACCTGAACACGAAAAAGATAAAGAGATATTTGGTGAATTAGTCAGAATTTTATTAGACAAATTGGAAATTGATTTTGAGCCTTTTGGTTCTACGACACTTAAAAATGAGCGAATGAGACAAGCTGTAGAAGCAGATACGAGTTTTTATATTCAAAATCAAGCTGCTGTAATTGGGAAAAATCGAATTGATTTAAATATAGATCCACCACCAGATTTAGCTATTGAAATTGATATTACTTCTCGGACTAGATTTGATAATTATGCAATTTTGGGAGTTCCTGAACTTTGGCGATATCAACAACAAGGTTTAGAAATTTTCTTATTACATGAAAGGAAATATGTAAAATCTTTATCTAGTCCTAATTTTCCGAATATTCCTATTGTGGAATTGGTGAATGAGTATGTGCAGCAGTGTTTAACTATTGGCAGAAGTCAGGCTATGCGGAATTTTAGGAATTGGGTTAAGGATAATTTATAATACAAGTTTAGGGGGCCTGATGAAAAAGGTGATACTTGCTTATGACTACCGAAAACAATCTAGCCATTGTGGAATGGGAAGCCCATAACCCACCAACAGATTTAATATTTGATGATGGTGAACCCTTGGAATCAAATCGTCACCGTATTGCCATGAATGTCCTCATCCGGTCATTACAGCAGCTTTGGTCTGACCGTAATGATTATTTTACTGGGGGCAATATGTTTATTTACTACAGCAGTAATCAGGTACGGAATCGTGATTTTCGTGGTCCTGATTTCTTTGCTGTTCTCAATGTGGATGGTACTCATACTCGACAAGGTTGGGTAGTGTGGGAAGAAGATGGTCGCTATCCTGATGTCATTGTGGAATTAATGTCCCTATCTACAGCAGGTATAGATAAGGGTATTAAAAAAAACTTGTATGAACAGACTTTCCGTACCTCAGATTATTTTGTCTACCATCCCTTTGACCCTAATTCTTTACAAGGATGGCATTTAGATGACAACCAACAGTATCAGCCATTGACATTCAATGAAAATGGTTGGCTTTGGTGTCAACGTTTAGGTTTATGGTTGGGGACTTGGGAAGGAACTATAGATAGGGAAACTGCGATTTGGGTGCGGTTTTATGATGTTGCTGGCAATCTAGTGTTATTGCCAGAGGAAGCAGCTAAATTACACGCAGAAATTGCTAAATCACAAGCAGAAGTTGCTAAATCAGAAGCAGAAACCGCTAAATCACAAGAGGAGGAGGCTAAGGCAAAAGCGGATAGATTAGCGGCTAGACTAAGAGAATTGGGTGAAAATCCAGATATGTTGTAATTTGTTTTCTCTGGGTTAAATGTAAGAGGATGTTTTAAAAGTCTCTCATGGTATATCAAATATTTTCAGATCCCCCTAAATTTTCCTTGAAAAGGGGGACTTTGACTCTAGTCCGCCCCTTGTTAGGCTAACGTGTACACACAAGTCCTATTAATATTAAATCTAAACTACTAAGAATTCAGAAAATGATTAAGGATTTCTAGAAGCGTATTGCAATACGCTTCTACTTTATTCCCCTCACATACTTAGTTGTAGATTGCAAAAAATTTATTTAATCCTGTAAATCCTCAAATCCTGGACATCCTGATATGGCTAACGCCACGCTTCGCTATCAAACAAATTAAATATCCGGTTCAACACCAAGCCGCCCTTAACTGTTATATCAATCTTTCTTTTATTTGCTTGTGCAGGTAGTCCTTTGATTTCCTCCTCTCTATCTGCTTATTAGGAAGGTAAATCAGTAATGAGAACCGCTAACCGTCGGGAAGACTGTGATTAAAAGAAGATATAACTGTATAATTTTTAGGTTATAAATTAACTTTCAGAAGGGCGTAAAACAAATTGACTACCATCGGAAGTTATCAGGTAAAAGTGTTAATTGAATCTAATATAGAGAAAATTGCTGTTATTTCCCCAGCAACTATTGATGATCTTCCCAGAAATTGGTCTTGTGACTGGTTAAATATCTGGAATGGAACCACTTTTTACTGCGAAAATATAGTTAAGATTGTTTATAATAATGAAGTGTGGGGATTAGTCAAATACGGTCTATATCCATATTTTTATCCTGAACTTGCACCTCCCATATATCTGGAAATAAATAATATAGAAGTACATCCTACCAGTCGAGGAGATGCTACTGTAAGGTCAATTGAACCTATTGGTAAATGGTTAATTTGGTATGCAATTAAGGTTGCTTTCGAGTTTTGTAAACCAAAGACAGAATCACCGCTAGTTATACTAGATGCTTTAGATAAAGCTGTGCCATACTATAGAGATAAGATACAAATGGAGTATCTTGGCTTATCACGTAGCACTCCTGGAGAAGATTTATATGGCTTCAGATTTTCACGAACCGCAGCAGCAGAATTTTGTCAGCGACATGAAACAAGATGGGGAGAACCCAAGCTATATGAGTAGTGAGGAAATAATGGCAGGGTCAAAACAGATAATGACTCATGCTCAAAGACAAGCTTTTCTGAAAACATCTTATGCAGGAAAGTTATTTGGTGTTGCACATTTGCTTCCCGAAGTTATAGAGGTAACAGAAGAAAGATCAGAAAATTTACCACACTTAAAACGAGTGCTTACATCGGAAACGTAAAAGTTATCCTAGTGTATATGGTCGTATGGAATGGGATAAGCCAAGTCCAACTATTACTACACAATGCTTTGGTTTTGGTAATGGTCGATTTGGACACCCTGAACAAGATAGAGCCATTACCTTGAGAGAAGCAGCATTACTACAAACCTTTCCAGCAAATTACCAATTTATAGACCCTAATGAAAATTTAGTAGCTATTCCTATAGGGAGATTGATTGGAAATGCTGTTCCTATTAACTTGGAGAAGTTATAAATCAAAGTATTTTCGCATATCTTCAGTAAATATCTCAAATTTATCTATAGTCTGAATGTAAATACTCTTGGTTCTCTAAATAATTTTCAATGTTTATCAATATCTGTCTAAGATACTCTACTACTTCGTCTTTAATCTGTAGAATATCTTCAATTGTTACCTCTTTACCAACGTCAGCAAATGATTTATTACCATGAGCTAAATCATTCCTATTTTCCATAACAGTATCTAAATTTTCACCATGCTTTGTTTTAGTATAATCAGTATGACAAGAAAATCCATATTCCCTTGCTGTTTTTGCAATTTGATCTCTATTAACATTACCTGAAAATAATTTTCTTCTATTAAACCCAGCTTTAATAATATCAGTAGAAATGTCTGTTATTCTAGAATGAACATCATCAATAGATCGATTCTTAAAATTATAAAGCACTATCTTCTTAACTTCGATTCTAACAGAATCAAAAGAAACTCTCCTGGTCTTTAGCTCCTCAAAAATAGCCTCTATAGCATTACGCATAGTTGATTCCACTAAATTATAGAGAAGTAAAAAACCATTAGCTTTGAGAGTTATTACCAGTTTAGGATCAATAGGCTTAATTGTCTGATCTCCATTCTCTTCCAATACTGTTAATTTAGTATTTTCCGCAGTTAGTTCTTTCAGAAACTGGAAATATTTATTCACCTCTTCAACACGGGTATTGAAGTCTAAAATCACCGTTTGCATAGTAAATTATTTCAAAAGTTGATCACGGACATATTCAATACGAGCAATTACTTTAGGTTTGGAATTACTTGAGTCCGAGGTAGTATGTGTTTTAAACTCTTGTGAATCTAACCATTTCATTGATTTTGGTACTAAATCACTTTTCTCTCTCAAAGCAAGTGCAACACCTACAGAAATAGCTTCAAATCTAATTCTTGGTGTTCTGACATGACCTGTTCCCTTGGTAAATCCATTTGGTAGATATTTTTCAACAAAATCTAACATTCTATAAAATTCATTTTTCATATCCTCTTTGTCTATTTCATTGTTATTATGTCCTTCCAGATATTCATCCAGAAACAGATCAACTCGTTGACCAAAGTTCCTATAATTATTTAGATATGCAAAAAAACGTAATACAAATTCCTCTCGTTCTTGTTTAAGTTTAGCAGCATCTGATAATGGACAGAGTTGATTAAATTTAGGATATTCAACCAATTGTTTAATAAAATCAACAAACGGACCAGGACATATTCCTCTACGTATCTCCATGTCATTTCGTGGTACGCCACCTGTATTTATGCGTTCAAATAGATCCCTTCGTGCTTCTTCATCAGCTTTATCAGTCAAAACAATTATGCGAAGACTCTCTCGATTGAACTGTCTCTGTCTTGCAGGGTGTAAGTCTTTGAATTTGAAATTATTAAGCTGCTGCAACTTTTCTAGTCCAGACAGTCTCAGTTCATTATTAATAAATCTGTGTAAAGTACGAATACGTTGAGCACCATCAACAATTTCTAATCGAGCCTCATCATCAATATAATCATCTTTCGGTCGCAAATCAGCAACAAAAATATATGGACTTGGCAAACCCAGGATAATAGATTCAATAAACTTTGACTGTCGAGCTTCTTCCCAAATCATGTGTCGTTGATAGTCTGGTATATATAACTCGTTGGTATCATCCTCTAATCCTTCTGCATATTTCTTAATAAGCACTTCCACTGGATATTGTCTCGTGTCATAGTCAACTACTTTCTGTTTTTCCCGAATTTCCATTTCTGCGGCTTCTCTTTGCTCATGGGTAATTTCTATTTCTGGTGGTATATTTTTTGCGTTTAGCATCTGGCTCTCCAGCTTGAATGCAATGGTTTTATGAGCATAATATCACACTTTTAAAATTCAATGGTATACGATCGCTCTTAACTGTTTTCTCACCATTATTTAATTCTAAAGTCCTTCGATTTCTTCTTCCCTGTCTGCTTGCTGGGAAGATAAACTGGTAATGAGAACTGCTAACCGTTGCGGTATTCCATAGACTTCGACAACAGCATTGAGGAGACTGATCTTCTAAACTTTAGGGAATGCGCGATCGCTTCGCTCACTGTAGGCATCGCCATTGTCCAATAGCATCACTCAAAAAACTTGCGGGTAACTCTCATGTACCGACTTTTCATAAAAATGCCAGCATAAGATACTGTTTTTAACTTGATGTTGCTTAATCTTAATAAATTTTAGCATTGTACGCCAGTATGACCCTTGCGGAAACCCCCATAATGCAGTATTCATGCTTGGGAAATTATTATAAACTTCAATATCTCTCAAGACAGGAAACACGGGAATCAAAATTGATTAAATTTGATAACTATTGATTTTCATGTTCTTATTCTTGACAAATTAAGTATAATTGAGTAACGTAAGGGAAAAATTCCATTTGTTTAAGTTATACAGATTGAACAGGTGAAGCAGTAAAAAACTGGTGTTAAGGAAAAAAACAAATGATGTCTTCACAAAACAATGGGGGTGCTAAAATTGAAGCACGTTCACCAAAGCCTTGTATTGATTTAGTAAGTAGGTTGGGTTGAGGTAACGAAACCCAACAATTAATTCCTGATAAACAACGGGAAATCAAAAGTTCTTTGTCTGAATCAGGATATCCAGGATTTAAAGATTTACAGGATGTTTGTCTGAGTTGTGTTTTGAGGATTTAACGATTCAATACTTTTCAGTTAGATTTAAAATACTGTAATGTGATCTATATTAGTGCTTTTTGCTGCTTGATTAGGGAATACTAGAATAAAGATTCTTTTTCAGATAAAGACGAATTTTGTCCAATGGACTGGACAACTATTATGTCAGCAAAAATCCTGAAAATCCTCAAATCCTGGACACCCTGATTCTGACAAATTAAATATCCGCTTCAACACCAAGCACCCTTAACTAGCGCAGAGAGAGGAATATGAGTACAATAGCATCACTCAAAAAACCTGCGGGTAACTCTTCTGTACCGACTTCTCATAAAAATGCCAGCATAAGATACTGCTTTTAACCTGATGATGCTTAATCTTAATAAATCCCAGCATTGTACGCCAAGTATGACCCTTGCGGAAACCCCCATAATGCAGTATTCATGCTTGGGAAATTATTATAAACTTCAATATCTCTCAAGACAGGAAACACGGGAATCAAAATTGATTAAAGTTGACAACTATTAATTTTTATATTCTTATTCTTGACAAATCAAGTATGATTGAGTAACCTACGGAGCAGATTCCATTTGTTCAAACTATACGACTTGAACAGGTGAAGCAGTAAAAAACTGGTGTTAAGGAAAAAAACAAATTATGTCTTCACAAAACAATGGGGGTGCTAAAATTGAAGCACGTTCACCAAAGCCTTGTATTGATTTAGCAACCCTTGTAGAATTACTAGCTAAAGCTATTCCTCCCAAAAATAATAGTACAACTCCTAATAAATTGCATCCTGATGATAGAGAAGCATTTATTTTTGATGATAAAAATAAACGGCTCAGAATATGTACCTCAGCAATTATTCGGAGATTATTTGGAAATAAAGATTTCAAAGCAGCTTTTAATCCCAGTGAAGGTAGGGGTTTTATTCAAGATTTCCCAACTTCTCGTTATGGTTCTAGGATGCGAATTGGTGGTACTTTAAAAGAAGATAATGCAGATAGATTACCAAAAGCTTTAGATAAATTAATTTCCGCTATTGACGCAGCATTACCTCCAGAAACTCAATTATCAGCTTTGTTGTTAGATGAAACTTCACAAAAACTTCAACAATTAGCCATAAAAACAGGCACTTATTTTCAGAATAAAGCTCATAGTGCGACTCTTGTACCTATAGCATTTCCTAATCAAGAGAAAAATTCTGAAAATAAACCCGTTGCTAAAGTAATTTCTGCATTAGAAAGAATAGATGCTAATGATTACTTTTTGCGAATGTCAAATGCAGTTAAAGAATATTTAGAAAAGCGAGCAGAAGATGATGATATTGAAATAGCTCTTGATAGTCTGAAAGCAGCAAAAAATGGATTAGAAAGTCAGTTAAATCGGTTTTTGACCTTTTTAGATGACGAAGCATTAGCACGAGTAAGATTGTTAATAACTTTGCGGATAATGGAAGCAATTTCACAATACAGTTCCGCTAAATATACAGTATTAACAGAATATGTTCATCGAGTCAACACTTTATTTAATACTGCAAAAGAAGATATTTTTGAAGTTGATTTATCCACTCATTTTGGTAGTGGTGGTGAATTTAAACTATCGGAATATTTGAATACAGCAGGTTTCTATTTTTGTCTTCCAGTTTGGCCAGAATGTCAAGCACAACTATTTGAAGATAAAATTTATGATGAAGAAAAAACTAGCTTTGGTGTTATGCGCGAAGTTAGTTATCATTTTCGGATAAATGGAGAAAATCCTATAGCGGGAAAACCTGCTTTTGATGCACGACTTGGTAAAATTGTTGAAGAATTAATTCCAGAAAATGAAGATTCATTTATTAACGAAAATGTAGTTAGTCGTAGGTTAGCTGAACTGATATTTTTAGCAGTTGTTGTTCCTGATGAAAATGGAGAACATTTAAGTTCAGAAGATTTATCAAAGTCAGTAGAAAAAATTTTGCAAAGATTAAAAATAGATGGTAAGAAAGCTATTAAAGAAATTATAGATGATTTGCAGAAACGTACTAAAGTAATGCAAAAGATAGCCTCATTTTTAATTACTGTTATTAGTACCAAAGGTGAAAAAATAATTTCTCAAGTGCAACGTGAATCTTCCCAACAATTTATCTGTGTGAAACGTGGTATTATAGAATGGTCAAGATTAACTGGAGGAGGATCTGGCAATCTGCTTGTTGGTTCAGAAAATCCTGGACGAGAAACAATGGAATGGTTCAAAAATATTGAGATTTGTGATACTCCAGAAACACCAGGACTTTTATTTTCTGTTCAGGTAAATATTCAACTTTCTGAACATAATTTAATTCCTAAAGATGATCAATATTCAATTCAAGCACAAAGGATATTACCAAAACATATTTTACAGATTTTTTGGATGCCATCTTTTTTTATAAAAGATAAAAATAATCAATGGGATTATCAATATTCTCTAAATACTCCTCAATTAAAAGAACAAACCCAAAAATGGATATTACCAGCATCAATTTTTGTAGAGTATGAAGTTAAAACTCTAACTCGACAAGAGAATAATAAAGGAAGTGAAGAAAGTAAACAATATCATACGGCTGCGGTTGCAGCTTTTGAAGTATTAGTTTATTGTTGTTTATGGCGGATTATTAACAGATTAAAACAAGAAGTTAGTGATGATTTTACAACTTTAATGTTGCGATTACAAGAACAGGGAAGAGAAAGTGATGATAAAAGTGGAGATGCTTATGTTTATGCAGCCGCGCAAACTTTAGAAGCGATATTAGCGGAAGATACTAATATTAGAATGCAAGGAATTGTGCTAAAAAACTTAGCTAAAGCATCATATATTAAACAAGGAGTTTTTAATGCTTTATTGAGTGCATTTCCTTTAGTTACAAGTACACCAAAACCGCCAGAAATTCCTAAAATTGGTTTGATTTCTTACTCAACTCGTCCCTGTGATGAATCTGGTTTATTAAATACAGATGAAAAAAGTCATCTTTTTCTCACACAAAGCTATATTGCTACTGCTGTAAATCAACCATTTTCAGGTTATGAAATTAAAGCAGATAGGAAACAATCTGATATTGTTGATACTCTCGAAAATTTGCGAAAACAAAGATTAGTTCAAGAAGAAATCCGTTATTTAGAAAAACAAGGATGTCAACATATCATTTTACTTTCTCATGCTTATGGTGGTAGAAGATTTAACCGCGTTGCTGATTATAATTCTTCTTTAACACCAAAAGAATTTTTAGAAGATATTTCTGAAACTTTTCCAAATTTAACTATTTACACTTTACTCCGTGATGTTTTTCCTGGTACAAGATTGCGTAAACGTGATACAAATGAAGCTGCATTTGAAATTTCCCAAGCAGGAGATTATACTAATTTTTTACATTCTGTAGAAAAAATATTTACTCGTGAATTGATTCCAGTTTATACTTTCGCTACATTGTCTGCAATTCAAGAAGATAAACGGCCACAATCAGGTTTTTGTGTTTATTTCCTAGTCTCAGATAAGCGTGTGAGTGATTTGAATTGGACTGAACGCGCACGTCAAAATTTAGTTGTTCCTGAACCAAATACATCTAATATTCATCCTTGTTTAATTTCAGTATTGCGTGGGTTGCATTTTATTGAAGCTGAACGTGGAGTTAATAAATCTGGACAACTTCTTCCTGTTTTAGATCCCTTTTCTTGGATATCTCCTGATACTGTAGAAGCTGCGGGAGATGTGCGAATTTTGCATAGTCGTCGTGGTGGTAAAGTATATTTGAGTTATCCTGCTTTGCTTACTCACGTTTCACAAGTTTTACATCGAAGGAAATAATACCAATACCAGATCCCCGACTTCTTCAAGAAGTCGGGGATCTAAATCTCTTAATCAGGAAATTAATCAAATGCAAATATCATTTTTAGATCAAGCTTCTTTATGGGGACAGGTATTTGAAATTGCTGTAAAACGTGGTGTTTTACGAAAATTAGTCCATGCAAAATTACTTTTAGAAAATCATCCAGTTGTTGAAGAATGGCAAAAATATAAAAATGCTGATATTAAAAACAATTTAATAAAAAGCCTGAAATTAACAGATCAAAATTCCCAAGAATGGGTAGAAAGTATGCTCCGTCATCTGTTAGTTTTAGGTTATGGTTTAGGGTGGACAACTACAAGGGAATGTCTGAAAAAAACTCCAGTTGCTAAACTGAAATTAGAAGCTATTTGGTGTCCATTATTATTTCCTGGACAGGAACAAAAACCTGATGTAGAACCAGAAGTAACTGCTAGGGAATTTAAACAAGCTTTTAATTTATCAGGAAATCCAGATTCAGGATTAGTTAAACAAGGAAAACCAGCAAGAGCCGATTTTTTGTTATGGTTATCTCCAAATCAAAATTCAACTTCCAAAAAATGTAGTGATTTTATTTTCTGTTTTGAATTTTCTTATAATGCTCCTAGAAAATTAGCAGATTTTAGAAATGAAACTGCTCATAGAGAAGAAGTAAGTCGTTATGCTCGTTATATTGATTCTAGGGGAGTTTTTTCTAGGGTTTGTGCTGAAGTAGAAGGTGAGGAATTTTCTATTTCTTCAGATATAAAAAATCACTTATTACCTTTTAGTGGCTCTGATAAAACTTTGTACAAACTTTGTCAAGCATCCTCTTATACTGAACATTTAGTTAAATTATTAAAAAGTCAGGAAAAATTAGAAAGCGGTTGTATTGCTCGCGCAATAGCTATAACATCAAATGGATGTGAAAGTATCGCGGCTAATTTTTCTAATCCGTTGGATACTAGAGTTAAATTAATGACATCTTTAGGTGAAGTATATCATAAGTTTCCGAAATCAGATAATGACCCACCTGATAAATTTGCAAAGGAAACTCTAGCTGCATTTAAAACATTAATAAAATCACTTCCCGCTGATTTCAAAAAACAAGCAAAGCAACTTATTCAAGAACCTGATTTAGCCGCAGATATTAACTATAGATTTGAGGAAAATATAGAGGAATTTTATAATCCTACTCAGGAAATATTACGGGAAAATGCAATTTTAGCAGTTGAAGAAACAGAAGCATTACATAAATTCTTCTCTGGTAGTCCTCAAAGTCATTTCACTAAAGAACTTTTATCAGTAGAAAAAATACCTTTAAGAGAAATTCATCAAGCAGCAGTCACCGCAGGTTTAAATTCTGCTCAAATCGGAAAAATTAATGTCATTGCTTTAGAAGGAAATCCAGGAATTGGTAAAACAACTGCGGTGATAAAATTCCTAGAAAAACAGTCTCAAGGTTTTATGTTTTTATATATTAGTCCGCGAGTTGTCATTAATAGAGATGTGACTGATAAATTATCTAAAAAAGGTGGTATTTTAACTCTAACAACAAATTCAAATTTGATTAATTTAGCTTCTAAATGGTTTAAACAACAAGGTATACAAAGTTTTATTGATAGTGCTGTGGTTGTTGATGGTGTTGAAAGTCTTAATTATCCTGATGGGACTACAAAATTCATTACATCTGCACAAGAAAATGAAATTATTGATAATACTATTTCCGCTAGTAAAACTAAAAATTCCCTCAATGAACGTGATGATAAATTAGAATCAATTCGTCGTCCAGGAGTGTTAAAAACTCTCGCAACTTCTGCTAAAAAATTACTAGAAGTTAACCCAAAAATCAATCAGTTAGTAATGACTGCTGCTACTCAAGGTTATCGTTCTCTTGATGACAAAACCACAATTGATGCTTTAGGAAAGTTATTTAAAAATAAAGCTAATACTAAACCTGGACAAAAAGAACGTTCAGAGTTTGCAAAGCGTATTCCTACTATTATTGCAATGGTTGATGAAGTAACTGGTGATGGTGCAGGAGCATTATTTGTCCATAAATTAGGAGAATGGTTACATCAACAATTTATTGAACCTTTTGAGGGGATAAAATCACCTTTTAAAGTTGTTTTAATTTTGGCTGATGCTTCTTTAAGTAATGAAGTAGTTTTAAATAATTATTTAAGTCATAAAAAAGCCCCTGATAAAGTTTTGTTGAGTAAAAGTAGAGGTAATGAACCATTTAGAATGACAGGAACTGATGTAAAAATTGGACTAGGAAAATATCCAACTTTGCATATTATGACTAATAGTTATCCAGCTTCTCAACTTACTGTTGAATATAGTATCCAATTGGCAAAAGTTAATCCTGGAGTAACAAAAGATGGTAGAAAACAAACTATTCGTCAAGCAATTCGAGAACAATTAGAGCAAAAAAATTTAGATAATGCTTATAGAGAAATTGAACGGGGTTTAAAACAAGGATCTGAACAATTGATTTTCTTTGCTCAGGATAAAGCGTTTTTGAGACAATTACGAGAAAAGTTAATTTCAGGAAAAGATGCTCTTTGTCAACAGCAGGAAGTAGCAGTTTTAGATCAAAGTGTACTTGCTAATAAACGATTAGAATTAGTTCAAGAAAAGACTAGAGATAAAAAGCGGGTTTTCTTAATGACTTCTTCAGGTTCAAGAGGTGTTTCTTTTCCAAAAACTGATTATATAATTGCCACAATTCCCCGATTTAATATTGAATCTGCTTTAATGGAAGTTGCACAACTTATTTATCGTGGTAGAGGAATGTATACAGATTCAGAAACTGGTTTACAAGTTTCTGGAGATAATAAAGCTAGAAGATTAGTAATGTTGATTAATGATTATATTATTGAAGATGAAGATAGTGATTTTTCTAAACGTTGGTTACGTCAATCAAGTGATTTATTGACTTTATTAATGATGTTACGTTCTACCATTCATACACGCATTAAAGGTGATGCAGGACTCAAAAGACAGCGGATTGCATTTGTTCCAGTTGGTTCTATTGGAGATGAAGAATTATTAAATTTAATGTCTGATGATGTGCAAAGTTTTTTACAGGAAGCACGAGTTTTTATCTTTGATAGTCACTCTGATGAGTCTAAAGGAACTGTGAAAAAAACACAACAGCTAATAGAGGAAATATTTGCTGATTTTAAATTAACTGGTAAAGCAGCAGATAGAAATACTAAATCTTATACTGATTATCGCACTTTAGACACATTCATACAAGTGGTTTCCAGAATTTCTAGTCAATTATTACCATCTTTAGAAAATGCAGATTTAATAATTCCTGAAAATTTAACTTGTCTTGGTGCTTTTTGGATAGAAGATTGGGGACAAAGAAAAACAGAAGAAGCATTCATTTTTGAAGCATGGCGTAAAAATATTGGACAAAAAATTGAGGAACTTGTAAAGTTACTTTATGTAATTTATAAAGATGATCAAAATAAGTTTCTTCCTAAACTTAGACATCCAGCGTGGGAACTATATACAATTTTAAAGAAAGAACAGGAAGATTTAACTCAAGAATACTCAACTTTACAAAATCTAAAAACAGAGAATATTTTAGTCAGTATTCCTTTAGATTATCCTCATTTTTGGCGTAAATCTGAAGATGAAAATAGTCCCAAACTAAGATTAGAAGAACCAGATTCATGGCAAAAGTCTTTAGGAAGAAGTTTAACACCTCAAGGTTTAATAATGCCTGTAATTCCCCAATATAATGATATTCCTTGGGTAGCTGTAGCTGGTAGAAGGGTTTTAAATCAATGGGAAACTATTTTTAGCGATCGCTATTTTATGGCATCTAGTGAGTTAAATTTACTCAACACCATCTTATTAGAAGATAATTTAGAATAACACATACAGATCCCCAACTTCTTCAAGAAGTCGAGAATCTAAATGAATGAAATGATATACTAATAAAAAATACGAGGTGAAGTCCCATGCTAACCATAGCACCTGCTAACACCCATTATGCTATACTTCCTAACATTTCTTGGCAGACTTTTGAAACCATTTTAACAGAGATGGGGAATCATCGTACCACCCGTCTAGCTTACGATATGGGAATACTAGAAATTATGACTCCTTTAATGCCTCATGAACATAATAATCGTCTTTTAGAACATTTAGTTTTTGCTTTAGCACAGGAACTCAATCTAAATTTAAAAAGTACAGGTTCACTCACTTGTAAACGTCAAGATTTAGCGAAAGGTGTAGAACCAGATTCTAGTTTTTACATCCAAAATGAACCGATAATGCGAAATAAGCAAAATCTGGATTTGACACAAGATCCCCCACCAGATTTAGTGATAGAAGTTGATTATACAAGTGCTTCTATTGATAAATTACCTATTTATTTGGCTTTAGGAGTTCCCGAAGTTTGGCGTTATGATTACCCAGTAATGCAAATTTATCAAATGTGTGAAGGTATTTATATTCCCTGTGATGTTTCCCCTACCTTTGCAAATTTGCCCTTAACCATAGAAATTCCCCATTTTCTTGCTCAAAGTTTGGAAATTGGCGAAATTCCCATGATTGAAGCCTTTCGGGAATGGGTGAGACAAATAAAAGCCGATTAAGTCTCTAAGTCCATTCCCAAACTACAATAAGAATATATATCTCAATATTTTGATTTAATTTGCTCTATGTCAGTTTTAGCAGCGATCGCAGTTTTGGCTATTTTGATCTTAGTACACGAGTCTGGACACTTTATAGCCGCTCGTTCTCAAGGCATTTACGCTAACCGCTTTTCCTTGGGTTTTGGTCCAATTCTGTTAAAGTACCAAGGATCAGAAACGGAATACACTCTCCGTGCTTTCCCCTTGGGTGGCTTTGTCGGCTTTCCCGATGATGATCCAGATAGCGAAATTCCCCCCAATGATCCGAATTTGCTGCGTAACCGCCCAGTTTTCGACCGCGCTATTGTCATTAGTGCCGGTGTAATCGCTAATTTAATCTTTGCGTATTTGATGTTGGCTTTACAACTGGGAATCGTCGGTATACCCCAGGAATTTCAGTATCAACCCGGTGTACTTGTCAAACCTGTAAATGAACAATCCGTTGCTTACCAAGCAGGGATTCGGGAAGGAGACATCATTCTCGCAGTAAATGGCCAGGAAATTCCTCTTGGTAAAGATGCAACTACATTATTAACCAAAGAAATCCAAACCCATCCTAATCAAGAAATTGACCTCAAAATTCAACACGAAACCCAACAAACCAACCTGAAATTAACACCAAAACAAGGTGCTGATGGTAAAGGTGTGGTGGGAATTGAATTAGGCCCAAATGGTAAACCAGTTTATCGTCGTCCCCAAGATATTGTCGAGATTATCAAAGTTGCTGCTAATCGCTTCCAACAATTAGTAGTAGGTACATTTCAAGGTTTTGGACAGTTAATTACTAACTTTGGGAAGACTGTAGGACAAGTTTCAGGACCTGTAAAAATCGTCCAAATTGGCGCACAATTAGCCGCTAGTGATACCACTAATTTATTGTCTTTTGCAGCAATTATTAGTATTAACTTGGCAGTTATTAATATTTTGCCTCTTCCTGCTTTAGACGGTGGACAATTAGCATTTTTACTAATTGAAGGTTTATTTGGTAAGCCTTTACCTAATAAAATTCAAGAAGGTGTGATGCAAACTGGTTTAGTCTTACTTTTAGGATTAGGTATTTTTCTAATTGTCAAAGAAACAACCCAGTTAGAATGGATACAACAATTATTGCAGAAATTGTAACTCCATTAAATCGGCGGTTAGAAACCGCATCTACACAGGCAAAACCCACCTGCGTGGGTTATTAATTAGTCCGCGAAGGTGGACTTTGTTTGTATGGTTCCGCGACTTCCAGTCGCCCCGATTAGAAAATAAATCCAAAGTCATAAATCCAAAATCTAAAATTAATTGACTCGTAAATCATTAACTAAAAAACAACGGGCTTTAGAAATTCTTTCCCGTATCCAGAATCTTTATCCAGATGCAACCTGCTCCTTAGATTACTCAACTCCTGTACAATTATTAGTAGCAACAATTCTATCTGCTCAATGTACAGATGAGCGGGTGAATAAGGTAACACCAGGATTATTTGGGCGATTTCCTGATGCTGAAAGTTTAGCAAATGCTGATATTCTAGAATTAGAAGAATTGGTACATTCGACGGGTTTTTATCGCAACAAAGCCAAGAATATTCAAGGTGCTTGTCGAATGATTGTTAATGATTTTAATTCCGTTGTTCCTAACACCATGACAGAATTATTAAAGCTGCCAGGAGTAGCCAGAAAAACCGCAAATGTAGTTTTGGCACACGCTTATGGTATCAATGCTGGAGTGACAGTAGATACTCACGTAAAGCGATTAAGTCAGCGTTTAGGGTTGACAAAAAATACTGAACCTGTGGGAATTGAAAAAGATTTAATGGGATTATTACCCCAACCAGATTGGGAGAATTGGTCTATTAGATTAATTTGTCATGGTCGCGCTGTTTGTAAAGCTCGTTCTCCTGGTTGTGATATTTGTGAGTTGGCTGATTTGTGTGATATGAATTTGTCTCAAGCAAAGTCGCAAAATCGCAAAGAAAAGGCTTAACGTATTACTTGAATTTCGGAATAGTTCAATTGTCTGATAGCGAAGCGTGGCGTTAGCCATACAGCAGTTTCCGCTCTTATGAGGTACATCTTAGCCCCCTCATCGCTTGCACCGGAGGGGGTTGGGGGTGGGGTTCTTGTAACTCATAACACCGGGAAATGCCATATTAGTTGGACGCATGAGGTCATTTTCATACTGAAATTATCTTCTCTGATTATAGGATCAATCATTCTATGGAGTTCTCTAAAGTCTTACACCCTAAAACAGTGCAACAGGTTTTTAGTGCTATTGAAACTTTTGCAGTTGAAAAAACGGAAGAAGAACTAAATAAAGATGAAGAGAATATTTAATTTTGTAACAAGTTAAATATAAGAAATAATTAAATTTATCCTCCAGACTACAATTTTAACTGTTAAATAATAGATAGGAAGAATCCCAAAGATTCCAGAACAAATGGGATTAATTACCTATTATGCAAATTGATACAAATAAATTTTCAGGGTTCGATGTAGCAGATGATGTTAAAGAATTGTTGATATTAGCAGCACAGACTTGGGAAAATACGGAAGAATCTACAAAATATATGCAACAGGCTTTAGTTAAAACAGGAGATGACACAGATGTTTTAGTCGCAGCTTATAGATATTTTTACTACAAAAATAATTATATTCTCGCACTGACAACAGCAGAGAAAATAACCGCTAAAATTAAGAAAGGGGAAAGTCTACCTGATATTTGGGAAGAACTTGAACCTATTCTCGTTAAACGTCACGAAGAACCCCAAATCAGATTGTACTTAAATGCTTATGCTGCGTCTGGTTTGGTATTAGCTAAACTAGGACAAATAGAGCAAGCGAAGGAAATCAGTACCAGAATAAAAGGTATTGATGAAAAAAATAATTTTGGTGCTGGTATTCTTCTAGATATTTTAACCCGTCCACCAGAAGATGATGATTAATTATGCAAGGTAAGGATTGGTTTGTTGCTGAAAATGGACAGCATCAAATCTGTAAATCAGCAAGAGAATGGGATTTATTGCGTGATAATTATCGGTTATACCGCTTTCTAACTGAAGTCGAAGATGTTCTCAAAAATGTTGAAGATGAATCAACACGACTTCCAGATATTAGAATGTTAGTAAGACGGTTAATTATCAATTCCTATTGGGTACAAAGTCAATCTTTAGAATCAGATCCAAAAACAGGACTCTCGGTTTTACTATTATATAATGAATTGGGATTTCCCTTAACTGTACAAACAGTGAAATTTGCACCAGGGACAACTTCTAATATTCATAATCATGGAACATGGGGAGTAGTTGCAATCTTAAAAGGTCAGGAAAAAAACACATTTTGGCGACGTAGTTCTCACCCAGATTTTCCTGATAAAATTGAAAAAACAGGAGAAATAAATTTATCACCAGGTGATATCGTCAGTTTTACACCTGAGACAATACATCAAGTTGAATCCATTGGAGAAAAACCAACAGTAACATTTAATATTTATGGAGAAACCAATCCCAACCAGCGATTTGAATTTGATATAATTAACCACATTGCTAAAAAATTTTAAAGGTAATGGCAAAAACATCAATAACAGATTATTGTGATATATATAATAATATCTGCGTTCATCTGCGTTTATCCGCGTTTAATTATTTCCTATCCATAGATCAAACCAGAACCTTATAGGAGAAATCGCAATGGCCAGAGTAATTTTTTATGAAAAACCAGGCTGTAAAAACAATACCAGACAAAAAGTATTACTCACAGCCGCAGGTCATGAAGTTATCGCATACAGCTTATTAACAGAACCTTGGACAGTGGAAAAATTGCGGTCATTTTTTGGCGATCGCCCGGTGATAGAATGGTTTAATAAAGCCGCACCTAGAGTAAAATCAGGAGAGGTGAATCCTGAAAACATCAACGCTGAAAATGCTTTAGTGATGATGCTTAGAGATCCCTTATTAATTCGTCGTCCCTTAATCCAAATAGGGGATAAAAGAGAAATTGGCTTTGATGTTGAGAAAATTGACACATGGATAGGCTTAAAAGCTGTAGATGATTCTTTTAAGGAAATGAGTGAAAAACTCATGCAGCAAGACCTCCAAGGTTGCGCTAATGGACATAATCACGACCATGATCATACTAAAGGTGGTTGTAAAAATCACGAAAAAGAACACCAGCATTAAACATCAAAAAGCCTCTCTATTACCTACTACCTTTTGTCAATTTTTATGTTAAGAAAGTTGTGGGTAATGGATAGCTTAAAAAAGGGAGAACCGGAATCAAATTCTCCTTTTTTAAGGGAGATTTAGAGGGATCTAAAACTTTTGATCCCGACAAAAGAATTTTATGGCTAACGCCACGCAAGCTATCAAACATCCTCTTAAACAAAGTATCTAAGAGGGTGTTTGAAAAGTATTAGATGAAACCAATAATCTCGAAAAACCTAACCCCCCTACCCCCTTCCCTACGTTAGCGAAGCGTGCCGAAGGCTGGGAATGGGGTTTCAAAGCCTCTCCCCTATAAGGGGAGAGGTTTGGAGAGGGGTTTATTTATACATTAAAAACTTTTCAAACATCCTCTAAATGATCATAAATAACCAATAACCAAAAACTAAACCTTAAAATATGCCAGTTAAATTAACTTTATGCCTTTTGTGACTGTAAGAATCAGCTAAGTCAGATTAAAATAAACCCGGCCAGTTATCGGTTGCTGAAATTCTAAACACAGGAGGTTTAATTTTGACAAAGTTGAAAATTGGTATCAATGGATTCGGTCGTATTGGTAGACTTGTGTTACGTGCCGGTCTTACTAACCCTAACATTGAGTTTGTGGGAATTAATGATTTAGTTCCCCCCGATAACCTTGCTTATCTCCTCAAGTACGACTCTACACACGGTAGATTGAAAAGCAACGTTGAAGCCAGAGAAGACGGTATTGTCATTGAAGGTCATTTTATCCCTTGTGTATCCATGCGAAATCCCGCAGAATTACCTTGGGGTAAATTGGGTGTAGATTACGTTGTCGAATCTACAGGACTGTTCACAGATTACGCCGGAGCAGAAAATCACCTGAAAGCAGGTGCAAAGCGGGTAGTAATTTCTGCACCGACAAAAGAACCAGAGAAAGTAAAAACAATGGTGATGGGTGTAAATCATCACTTGTTTCACCCCGTAAAAGATTTAATTGTTTCTAATGCAAGTTGCACTACAAATTGTTTAGCCCCCATTGCTAAAGTCATTAATGATAACTTCGGTTTAGCTGAAGGGTTAATGACCACAGTTCACGCCACAACAGCCACTCAGCCCACGGTAGATGGTCCCAGTCGCAAAGATTGGCGCGGTGGACGAGGTGCGGGTCAAAATATTATTCCCTCCGCTACAGGGGCGGCTAAAGCGGTGGCTTTGGTGTTACCAGAATTGAAAGGTAAGTTAACTGGGATGGCTTTTAGAGTTCCTACTCCTGATGTCTCGGTAGTTGATTTAACTTTCAAAACTACCAAAGCTACTTCTTACAAAGAAATCTGTGCTGCGATGAAAAAAGCCGCGTTAGGTGACTTAGCCGGTATTTTGGGTTACACCGATGAAGAGGTAGTATCTACTGATTTTCAAGGTGATACCCATTCCAGCATTTTTGATGCAGGAGCAGGGATTGAACTCAATTCCAACTTCTTCAAAGTTGTTTCTTGGTATGACAATGAATGGGGTTACTCCAACCGCGTCGTTGACTTGATGTTGTCAATGGCACAGAGGGAAGGATTGATTTAGGTAATTGGTAATAGGTAATGGGTAATAGGTAATTGGTAATTAGTAATAGGTAAGAATTTTACTAATGACTAATGACTAATAACTAATGACCAGTGACTAATAACTAATGACCAAACCAGGGCTTAACGGGGTGTGCTGCTTTACCGTTACTCCTTAAATACTTATGCGTCGCACAAAAATTGTTTGTACTATAGGTCCGGCTACATCTTCACCTGAGAAGTTAGAAGCTTTGGTAAGAGCGGGAATGAATATGGCGCGGTTGAACTTTTCTCATGGTGCTTATGAGGCTCACGCTCAAGTTTTTCATCATCTGCGACAGATTAGCAAAGATTTACACAAGCCAATTGCTATTATGCAGGATTTGTGTGGGCCAAAGATTCGGTTGGGGAAATTACCACCGGAAGGGCTAATGTTAGAAGCTGGGACTGAGGTGACTTTTGTTTTACAAGAGAAGGGCGAAAATATTAATGAGTTACCCTTACCTCTACCAACTTTATTCGCCATGATGCGATGTGGTGAACCTATTTTAATTAATGATGGTCGGGTGAAGTTAACTGTTACCAGTCGTGACGCTGATAAAATCCGCGCTTATGTAAATATTGGCGGTTTGATTTCTTCTCACAAAGGTGTCAATCTACCCTCAACGCCTTTACCTCTGAGTTCAATCACAGAAAAGGATTTGATGGATTTACGATTTGGGATACAATTAGGAGTAGACTGGGTAGCGGTTTCCTTTGTGCGATCGCCCCAAGACCTCGAACCCGCACGCCGCATGATTGAAGGGGCTGGCTCAAAAATTCGCCTCATTGCTAAAATCGAACGGGCGGAAGCTGTAGAAAACCTAGATGCTATCCTGGAAGCTGCTGACGGTATCATGATTGCTCGTGGTGATTTAGGGGTGGAAGTACCAATTTATGAAGTTCCCCTGATTCAAAAAGAAATTGCTCGTCGGTGTAATCAAGCTGGTAAACCGGTGATTACAGCTACCCAAATGTTAGAGTCAATGATTAGCGCCCCTGACCCAACTCGCGCTGAAGCCACAGACGTTGCTAACTCTATTCTGGATGGTACAGATGCCGTTATGTTATCTGGAGAAACAGCAATGGGTGAATATCCTATCGCTGCTGTCCAAATTATGCACAATATTGCCTTAAGAACAGAAACAGTTCTCCAAGAAGGAAATAGACATTCTTGGACTCCTAAAGCTGGTAGTCTGACGGTGACAGAATCAGTATCTCAAGCGGTATGTCGCATTGCTTATGAAACTGGTGCTAAAGCAATTCTCTGCAATACCACGTCAGGGAGTACGGCTAAACTGGTTTCTAAATACCGTCCCAGCACGCCGATTATTGCTCTTACTTCTGATTGTACTGCTTACCGTCAATTAGCATTATCTTGGGGTGTAGAACCGCTGCTGATTCAACCTGTTTACAATGCTGAAGAAATGTTTGTGAATGTGGTTGATACAGTTGTAGAAAGTGGTTTAGTCCAGGAAGGAGACAAGGTTGTGATTACCTCTGGTGTCCCCATTGGTCAATCTGGAACAACAAGTTTAATCAAAGTACATTCCATTGGACAGCCAATTACGGCATGACGCATCTAAAATTGGTAATTGGTAATGGGTAATTGTTACTCCCTATACCCTGACAACTGACAACTAACTAAGGAATATATTATGCCTAAGAACTTACTAGAAGCACTACGGGCAGTAACCGTTGTGGTGGCTGATACCGGAGACATCCAATCAATTGAACAGTTTAAACCTCAAGATGCTACTACCAATCCCTCACTGATTACCGCTGCGGCACAAATGCCGGAATATCAGGATATTGTTGATCAAACTTTACTCAAAGCCAAGAAGGATGCAGGAGCGGGTGCTAGTCAAGCACAAGTTGTATCTCTAGCTTTTGACCGCTTGGCTGTATCCTTTGGGTTGAAGATTTTACAAATTATTCCCGGTCGCGTTTCTACAGAAGTAGATGCTCGGTTATCCTATGATACAGATGCTACTGTAGCTAAAGCCCGGGATTTAATTGCTCAATATAAAGCTGCTGGTATTTCTAAAGAGCGGGTTTTGATTAAAATTGCCTCTACTTGGCAAGGTATCAAAGCTGGGGAAATTTTGGAAAAAGAAGGTATTCACTGTAACTTAACTTTACTATTTGGTTTGCACCAAGCGATCGCCTGTGCTGAAGCTGGTATCACCCTAATCTCTCCTTTCGTTGGTCGGATTCTTGACTGGTACAAAAAAGATACTGGCCGGGATAGCTACCCCGCAGCGGAAGATCCAGGAGTTTTATCTGTCACTACCATTTATAACTACTATAAGAAGTTTGGTTATAAAACTGAGGTAATGGGCGCTAGTTTCCGTAATATTGGCGAAATTACTGAATTGGCTGGTTGTGATTTGCTGACTATTTCTCCCAGTTTGTTAACAGAATTGCAAAATACCGTTGCAGAACTACCTCGCAAACTTGATCCTGCGAAGGTAGCCGGTTTATCAATTGCCAAAATCTCTCTTGATCAAGCTACTTTTGATCAAATGCACAATGGCGATCGCATGGCTTCTGATAAACTCGCAGAAGGTATTGATGGTTTCACTAAGGCTTTGATTTCTTTGGAAAAATTATTGGCTGAAAGATTAGCTCGTTTGGAAAGTGAACAGGTAACTGCTTAATAATTGGTAATGGGTAATTGGTAAAATTCTTACCTGTTACCTGTTACCTGTTACCTAC
>JANMEE010000321.1:0-2196 GCA_031376645.1 Dolichospermum sp. OTE_75_concoct_329_sub
TAAGTATGTGCGTGACCGCATTTCTCAACTTGGCAATATTCCCTCTTTGGGAACTATTATTCGTGAACAATCTGCTCTTAATCACTTTGCTTGTTCATAGATGCCTGAATAACTCCTGACCCCGATATATTGAGGGGATACCTTTTTGGGAAAGAATGACTCTGTACTATTGCGAGAAATAATCTCTGTTGGATATTGAAAATATTTGATAAATGACTCTATCGCACTACTTTGAATCCGACCAATCAGCCGAGTTGTCAGGTTCGCAAAGATTTTGGCAGATGCTTTACTTTGATAGATAGTATCTGGTTCTTGTGCTGATAAAATTACACGAATTCCAGCTTTAGCACCATTAGCACATAATCTACCAATTAATTCGGCAATTGCTTCAAATTGAAACAGAATTGGTGCTTCATCTAAAAAGAAAATTGAAGCTTTAGAACTCAAAGCGCGACGCAAAGCCGCAGCATAAGCACTTAATGATAAAATAGCTGCATCTGCTTCAGAAGACAAAGAACGCAATGCAAATACTAGCAACTTAGCATCAGTACGAAAACTGGAGGGTTTGCTAATAGATTGACCAACTCTACTGTTGAGCCAAAATTTTAATCGCAACCTAATTTGGTCTAGTGCTTTGAGTTGTTCTTCACTATTACTGGCAATTGAATCTAGTTTAATATAACCAGGAGAGCAATAGTTATAGAAGTCATTGAGTGTAGGTGTATCATTCCATTCCTCCGTTCCTAAACCTTTTTCTAATGCCAATTTATAACGTAACTTGATGTCATCATCAGCAAAGAAAGTTTCAATTGCTAAGGTGATGATACTTTCAATATTACTCACCATCGTGGCATCAACACCAACAGAATTAGTGCCTATCACCATTGTGATGATTGTAGATTTAAGGAAATCCTTAAAATCTGTTAATCGCTCTTTCCTTAACTCTGCTTCTAAACCTCTTAAATCTGGTAATTCAAACAGGTTATTTGTCTCATGACTAATATCAAAATATGCCCCATCTTCCCCCATAAAATTGGTATAATCAGTAAAAGTGCTACTACCATCTGGCTTGGGATAATCAAGGGCAACAACGGGAATATCTTGAGCTAAAGCCGGGGTGAGTAAACCAGCCACTAAAACTGATTTACCTGCACGAGTTGTCCCAAATACTGCTAAATTTTTGTGGTGGTTGTATAAATCTAAATGAATAGGAGTACCACCTTCATCAGCAATTAATTCAAACCCGGTTTTATCCCCAGTTGCAGTTTTTATTACTGGCATTAATCCGGGGACTTCACTGCTAAAATAAGGCAACCGGCGATTAAAAGGTTTAGTCAGCAAGTTTTGCCAAACAATTGGTAAACATTGTAACCATACTTTCCAGGCATATTCCATTTCTCGCACCACAACAGCCGGACGGAGAAAGCAGCTAGAAACATAACGACAAGCTTCATCTAATTTTTGACGTGAGGGACGGTGTACCAGAAAGACTACTGCGGTATTAATTGGCACTGCACCTTTATAAATGGTTTCTTGTGCAGCGATCGCTTCTTCCATGTTCAAATTGGCTTTTACATCCACGCTGTTTTTATCAGCAGACATAGCAGAAGAGACGATAGATTGTTTAGTCAGACGTTGCAGCGCTGTTTTAGCTAACCCCTCGTTAGCTCTCGTTAGTTGACAAATGATTTCTGTGTCAGAAACTTTATCTCTAGCAATTAGTTCCCACAAATACCGTAATTGTGCATATTCATCCACCCAACCAATTGGTTTTTCTGTGAATGTTAATGCACCAATATAATGGTCTTGTAAATTTACCCAAGCTCTATCCAAAAAAGGAACTGATGCTTCTCGTTCTAAAATTAAATGACGGATGTGGAAATCGCTATTTTGTTCTTCCCTCAATCCATCATCATCTAAAGTCAGCAAGTGCGGAATATTTGGAGGTTTGCTGGTATTAAATTGTCCCCAAATTACTCCCCACAGTTCCTGAGAACCCAATGGTTTGATGTTCAACCCCATTTTATTATTGAGGGTTTGTTCCCATAGCTGAAAGCTAGTGTGTTAATTTTGACAGACAAGCTAGGGATTTCCTTCATGCAGAAAGTGTGATAAAAAGAAGAATGCCTAAAAGCCCATAAAAAAGTTTTAGGGAAGCAAAACAAGCAGAATGAAGGTAATAGGGGAATGGAAGGA
>JANMEE010000323.1:0-6634 GCA_031376645.1 Dolichospermum sp. OTE_75_concoct_329_sub
GGCATCGGGTTAACTGACTCTGTGAAATTTCACGCCCAAAGAATTTGTAGTTTGCAACTAGAAGAACAATTAATTGAAGATGAATTGGATACACTGCTTACTGATGAAAGGTTTAGCACTTATCGTGAAGTCTTCCAGGAATTTAACTTTGGCGATCGCTTACAATCCATAATTTTGTCCCAAATTTTCCCATTAGAAAATTACTTGGGTGAGGATGGTAAACCAGTTATCAAGATCAGGAAGGGTAGAAAATCTGGTAAACCTACCAAACGTCACCTATCACTTAGGAAATTTCAGAAGGCTTTGGGTGTTGCTCCGTCTCAGGAGTCAAGCGGTGATATTTCTAAATCTAAGGTTTCCGGTGGTTCAGCACTTTGTCGGCGGGCGTTATGGCAGTGGGTGTTTAGTGCGGTTGAGCCTGTTAAGCGCCGCACTAATCCCATTACTGTAGAGTTGGGGGCTTTCCTCGATGCTGAAAAATTAGCAGGTAAGCCGGTTAAGTTGGTGAGAATGCGCGTGGCTGTAAAAGCTGTTAAACTTCTATTCAAAGCGCTAGTTTTATCCAGAAAACTTCTAGAATGAAAATATTTAGCAATATAAATGATGAAGAAATTAAGATATTACAACAACATCCCTTAATACAAGAAATAATGGAATTTTTATCATCACTTACTCCGTCTTTTGTCGCAATTAACTAACCATATATTTGTAGGTTGGGTTGACATAAGGAAACCCAACAATAAACAGCAACTAAACTTACACAAAGCTGGGAATATTTACCGTTATATCCTCTGCTTTCTCCCGAATGTCCCCAGAGAAATGCTTATCTATCAAAGCTGGAACTTGTTCGGCTTGAATTTTACTATAACGAGTTTTATCTGGCATAACTAAATTAGGACCAGCTTTACAATTTTTCATACAGCCAGTTCCTTTAATAGTAACTGAATTTTCTAAACCGCTGTTTCTTAACTCCGATTCCAAAGCTTGACACAAAGCTTTACCACCACGTTTCATACAATCAGATTTTTGACAAACCAGAATTGTTTGTGTTTTAGCTAGTTTCGTTGTAACTGGATTTTGTGGTGTAACTTTCCCCATATCAGCACTTGCAGCCATAACTCGTTCTGCTACCAGTGTTACCTGATCTTTTTTCGCGTTATATTGTTTTGTCCCCACAACTTGCAGCCAAGTACCTTTGGGTAAACGCAAATCAAAAGCACTCCGTAAATGTTTGGCTAATTTTATATAACATTCACCTTCAGAAGTTCCTAATAACAGCCCTTTTAGCTTATATCCATCCTTAATCACAAAATCCAAAAATCTGCCTTCAAAACAAAATTCTGTTACCGCTGAATTAGTAGATATACTCATTTTATTAACCTATTTGTTTAACTAAAATTTTTGGTAACGACAACGCCAACAATCTTCAAGATTCCCAATCAAGTGTTGACGGGAAGCAGTGAATTGTTGAATCACACTCCAAAGTTGTATAGCTGCGGTGGGATTATTTATTTCTACTGTCAAAGGCTGATTAGTTTCACAGACACAGGGAATACCTAACTCTTGCAAGCGTAGATAAACCTGCCAACGATTTTCCCATTTTATATCAACAACGTGCCTTGTATTTGTTTCTGCACTAGAAAAATTCAAATGAATAGCCCTCAAAATGCCATAAATTTGCAGTAAAACTAGAAACTCACATCCTAAATTTACAACTTAGTCAGAGTTTAGCTTCTTTATTTAGAATACACTAACTGCTAAAGATTGTCATTAATTTTGAGAAAAAATCTCATTTTTATTTTATCAATAGGTATGCACACTTTGAGTTCAAAGTCAATATAAATACTGAATGTATACCTAAAAAGGCAGATATAGGAAAAAAAACTGATCCTTATGATTACAAATAATGCAAAAGTTTTTAAGTTTTAGTGGCCTTGCTTTTATTTAGAAAATGCTAATATGTAAACAGCAAGCAGTTAAAAATCATAACTGTTAAAAAGAGAGGAAAACTATGTCTGATACGCAAACTATATTACATAACTTTGGTCAAGTTTATGACAATCCCGTATTACTAGATCACAGTGTCACTGTTCCAGTTGTCGAAGGATTTAATGTCGTATTGGCTAGTTTTCAGGCATTGTATTTACAATACCAAAAGCATCATTTTGTAGTTGAAGGAGCAGAATTTAGTTCACTGCATGAATTCTTTAACACCAACTACAAAGAAGTACAAGATCATATCCATGAAATTGGCGAACGTTTAAATGGTTTGGGTGGAATACCAGCAGCAAGTTTCAGTAAATTAGCTGAATTATGCTGTTTTGAACCAGAAGTAGATGGCGTATTTTCTGCCCGGAAGATGGTAGAAAATGACCTAGTTGCCGAACAAGCGTTAATTGGAATAATTCGTCGTCAAGCCTCACAAGCTGAGAGTTTAGGAGATAGAGGTACACGCTATTTGTACGAAAAAATTCTCTTGAAAACTGAAGAAAGAGCTTATCACTTAGCACATTTCTTAGCGAAAGATAGTTTAACTTTAGGTTTTGTGCAAAGGGCTGAAAATTAAACTTTCCATAATCTCAATTTAACCAAATTAAGAAAGAGAAAAATTTTAGTAATTGAGAATTTTACAAAATTAACCCTTGTGGCAGAAATGGTAACTTACGCTTTTCTGCCATTTTTTATATCAGGCATTTAAAACTAATTATTTTTATATATCCAACAATAAATTAGTTGAGTTATTTTAATTAAGTAATTGCCAATATTTTATAATATTATTTCCAGAATAATTGAACGCAGATAAACGCAGATAAACGCAGATAAAGAAAGATAAATTATCTGTGCAGGTTTATTGTTATAATCCATAACGAATAAATAAACACTTAAATTTTCTCCGTGCCTCTGCATAAGAAAAAAACGTAAAAACCAGCAACAAAAACCCCCATTCCCATTATTTATTTCCCTTCTTGTGATCAAAACCCGGAAAACTTGCTCAGGAATGGGATGATTAAGGGTTAAAGACCTTTAAAATAGTCAAGATTTGTATTTTTGTAATCTAAGGTAAAAACTATGCCCCGTCGTCAAGACCTCAAAAAAATTCTCCTGTTAGGTTCAGGACCAATTGTGATTGGCCAAGCCTGTGAATTCGATTACTCTGGAACTCAAGCCTGTAAAGCCTTGCGAGAAGAGGGCTATGAAGTCGTGCTGGTGAACTCCAATCCAGCTACAATTATGACAGACCCGGAAACAGCAGACCGTACCTATATTGAACCGCTGACACCGGAAATAGTCGAAAAAGTTATTGCCAAAGAACGTCCAGATGCTTTGTTGCCCACAATGGGAGGACAAACTGCCCTTAACTTGGCTGTAGCTTTGGCGAAAAATGGCGTTTTAGATAAATACAACGTTGAGTTAATTGGCGCGAAATTACCAGCTATTGAAAAAGCCGAAGACAGAAAACTATTTAACGAAGCAATGGCTAAGATTGGGGTAGCAGTGTGTCCCAGTGGTACAGCCTCAACTTTAGACGAATCAAAAGCGATCGCTCTCCAAATCGGGACATATCCCTTAATTATCCGTCCAGCCTTTACAATGGGGGGGACTGGTGGTGGTATTGCCTATAATCAAGAAGAATTTGAAGAAATGGCCCAGGTAGGGATTGACGCTAGTCCCGTTTCCCAAATTCTCATTGACCAATCTTTGCTAGGTTGGAAAGAGTATGAATTAGAAGTTATGCGGGATTTAGCAGATAACGTTGTGATTATCTGTTCCATTGAAAATATAGACCCTATGGGGATTCATACCGGAGATTCTATCACCGTTGCCCCTGCCCAAACCCTAACTGATAAAGAATATCAACGGTTACGGGATATGTCTATTAAAATCATCCGGGAAATTGGCGTAGAAACCGGCGGTTCTAATATCCAGTTTGCGGTAAATCCCGAAAATGGTGATGTGGTGGTCATTGAAATGAATCCCCGTGTCTCCCGTAGTTCGGCTTTATCTTCCAAAGCTACAGGCTTTCCCATTGCCAAAATTGCGGCTAAGTTAGCTGTGGGTTACACTTTGGATGAACTGCAAAACGATATCACCAAAAAAACCCCTGCTTGCTTTGAACCAACAATTGATTATGTAGTTACTAAAATTCCTCGGTTTGCGTTTGAAAAATTCCCTGGTTCAGAAGCAGTTCTAACTACGCAAATGAAGTCTGTAGGGGAAGCAATGGCGATTGGGCGGACATTTAATGAATCCTTTCAAAAAGCTTTGCGTTCTTTAGAAACAGGCCGGGCTGGTTGGGGTTGCGATAAAGCGGAAAAATTACCTAGTGGTGAACAAATTCGCGCTCAGTTGCGGACACCCAACCCAGAACGCATTTTCTCTGTGCGTCATGCTATGCAGTTAGGAATGAGTAATGAGGAAATCTATGAACTGACGGCAATTGATCCTTGGTTTTTAGATAAATTAAAAGAACTGCTAGAAATAGAAAAATTTCTCAAACGCACTCCTTTGAAGCAGTTGACAAAGGAGCAAATGTATGAAGTGAAGCGGAATGGTTTTAGCGATCGCCAAATAGCTTATGCTACTAAAACCAAAGAAGATGAAGTTCGCACATATCGCAAACAGTTAGAGGTTATCCCAGTTTACAAAACCGTTGATACCTGCGCGGCTGAATTTGAAGCGCTGACTCCATATTACTATTCTACCTACGAAGAAGAAACGGAAGTATTACCCTGTGATAAGCCCAAGGTGATGATTTTGGGTGGTGGTCCTAACCGCATTGGCCAAGGAATTGAGTTTGATTATTGTTGTTGTCATGCTGCGTACTCTTTACATGATGCAGGGTATGAAACAATCATGGTTAATTCTAACCCAGAAACTGTTTCTACAGATTACGATACCAGCGATCGCCTGTATTTTGAACCATTAACTAAAGAAGATATTCTCAATATCATCGAAGCCGAAAATCCTGTGGGGATAATTGTCCAATTCGGTGGACAAACACCATTAAAATTAGCTGTTCCCCTGCAAGAGTATTTAGAAGAGTCTCAGAGTAGCACCAAAATTTGGGGAACATCACCTGATTCTATAGATATGGCGGAAAATCGGGAACGGTTTGAAAAGATTCTCCAAAAATTAAATATAGCCCAACCACCGAACGGGATGGCTAGAAGTTACAAAGATGCTCTAATTGTGGCTAAACGGATTGGTTATCCAGTAGTAGTCCGTCCTAGCTATGTATTGGGAGGAAGAGCGATGGAAATCGTTTATTCTGATACTGAATTAGAACGCTACATGACCTTTGCTGTCCAAGTAGAGCCAGATCACCCCATTCTCATTGATAAGTTCTTAGAAAACGCCATTGAAGTGGATGTGGATGCGATCGCTGATCATACTGGCAATGTCGTTATTGGTGGCATCATGGAACATATTGAACAAGCGGGGATTCACTCCGGTGACTCAGCTTGTTCCTTACCTTCTATCTCCCTGTCTCCAGCGGTACTAAGCCAAATTCGCTTATGGACAGTTCAACTAGCACAAGCTCTGTCTGTAGTAGGGTTAATGAATATTCAATTTGCTGTAGTTGGGGCAAATGGTTATTCCCCTCAAGTGTATATTTTGGAAGCTAACCCCAGAGCATCACGGACAGTTCCCTTTGTATCTAAAGCCACAGGTGTACAATTAGCCAAACTTGCATCCTTAGTTATGTCGGGTAAAACCTTAGAGGAAGTGAAATTTACCAAAGAAGTCATTCCCTCTCATATTGCTGTCAAAGAAGCCGTTTTACCATTTAGTAAATTCCCCGGTACAGATACCATCTTGGGTCCAGAAATGCGCTCAACTGGGGAAGTCATGGGTATTGACAGCGATTTTGGTCGCGCTTTTGCTAAAGCAGAATTAGGTGCAGGGGAAAAATTACCACTTCAGGGAACTGTATTTGTTTCCATGAGTGACAGAGATAAACCTCTGGCGGCAGATGTTGTTAAGGAGTTTATTAAGTTAGGCTTTACAATTATGGCTACCCAAGGGACTCGAAAAGTTCTTCAGGAACAAGGGTTACAGATTGAATCTGTCCTCAAACTCCATGAAGGTCGTCCCCACGTCCTGGATGCGATTAAAAATCAAAAAATTCAACTCATCATTAATACACCCTCTGGAGAAGAAGCTCATGCCGATTCTAAGTTAATTCGGCGCACGGCATTGGGTTACAAAATCCCCATCATTACCACTATTGCCGGTGCTAGAGCCACAGCCGCAGCTATCCGTTCTATGCAAAATACCACTTTGGATGTCAAGGTGATCCAAGAATACTGTCCGATGAATTAGGAACGCAAATTTAATAATCTGCAATTCTGACTTAGAGGATGTTTTAAAAGTTTTCAAGGTATAAATTAACCCCTCTTGTAAACCTCTCCCCGAAGCGGGGAGAGGCTTTGAAACCCCCCTTCCCAGCCTTCGGCACGCTGCGCTAACGTAGGGAAGGGGGGCAGGGGGGCTGACAGGTGTAGGTTTTTAATATTCTCTGTAAAGGCAAGACCAGGAAGACAAGGAAGGATAGTAGACAAGGAGGATTTTATCCAAAAAATACTCGGTTTATGGGTTATTATGTTACCAATCATACATTCCTTCTCCGTTT
>JANMEE010000325.1:0-24517 GCA_031376645.1 Dolichospermum sp. OTE_75_concoct_329_sub
CTGTCTAATAGCTCAAGTCCGTTAAAACGGACTAATAAATTTTCCTAGTATTTAGTCATCTTCAGATGACTTTTGCTATTAGACTGGGAATTCATTCCCAGTCGGGCTATGGGTTTTGCGTTAAGTTGACACCAATGAGCATTGCTTTACCCCTACTTTCAGCCGATTAATCCCTTAAAAATGAGTAAAATTTACGACAACTCATTTTTTGCCAGCTTCTTAGATACCCAGCTAATAATGCCGCTAAATAATGCACCACCCATTAATATACCAATAGCAGGATTAAATACTGGCATCCAGAGTTTGTGCCACAAATCTAAACCTAAATTGATTCCAGAAGCATCACCAATCACAGCTACAACAAGCCACCCAAAACCTAAAATTACTAGAAAAACATCAGCGACTAATACGAAGTTGAGCCAGTTTAATAATTTGTCTTTCATTAGTTATTAGTTATTAGTCATTAGTCATTGGTCATTAGTAATAAATTTTGCCCATTACCTATTACCTTATTCTTCAAATAACCATTTTTTGACTTTGGCTAAGTTTTTCCAATCAGGTTTTCTGGTAAAACCATCTTCAATGCTATTTTTAACTTCTTCTTGCCATTCTTCATTGACAAATATCAATTGTTGTGCAATGTCAATGTGTTCCCGTAAACCTTTTTGACCTGTTTCTAGCATAGCTAAAGCCAGATTAATTCTCGCTTGTGGGTCTTGGGGATTGAGTTTCACGGCTTTATTGGCGGCACTAAAAGCTAATTTCCCTTGGTTATCAAGAAGATATAGCCAAGCTAGACAAACCCAGGCAGAACTGGCTTTAGGAGAGCGATCGCATACTTCTTTAAATACAGGAATCAGAGATTCTACAGATTCTCCAGCTTTATAGCGTTCTAGACCTGTATCAAAGATGGAATCAACAGTATTAGTCATTTGTTATTAGTCAGTGGTCAGTGGTCAATTATCAATTGTCAATTATTCAGTTGTAATTAGCAACCAATAACTGACAATTAGATCATATTACACTCCGAACGATTTACCGCAACCACAGGTTTGGGCAGCGTTGGGATTAGTAAATTGGAAACCACCACCAATCATGGCATCACTATAATCGAGCATTAAACCGTAAAGATAAAGTAGACTTTTGCGATCGCTGATAATTTTAAAGCCATCATAATCAAAAACCTCATCATCAGGGGTAATCTTGCTGACATCCTCAAAATCCATCATGTAAGACATTCCCGAACAACCACCTTGTCTGACTCCCACCCGTAAGCATAAATCTTGCCCTTGCTTATCTTGAAGAGACTTAACCTGCCGCAATGCAGATACGGATAATAGAATTCCGCGTTGTTGAGTTTGAGTTGCTTGTGTCATAAATTCTTAACTCCTGAACTAGTTTTATCAATACCCCATAAGGCATTCTCGTACCTCTGGGCTGCCACTCCCTTCCCAGTATAAGATTACATATCTTCTTCCTTCCTTCTCTTCCTTCTTCCTTCGCGTCCTTCGCGCCTTCGTGGTTCATTTAATCTATATTCTCCTAGTGGAAAGGGAGTATGAATGTTTTTATATTTATTTTAGCGACATTAGGACAGTAAAAAAGAATAAGAAGGTGGGAATGTGGGAACATAGGAAGATAATTTTTAATTATCCCTATTCTGTCCATCACTTGCCACTTTATCAGCAAGCCAAGATTTTTATTCTAGAATTAAGGGATTAGGTATGTTTAAAGATTAACCATTCCCAAAAGTCTCATTCTCAATCGCTTTGTTTTGATTCATTTACTCTATGACAAGTTTTAATCGCTCTACCAGTCGCCGATTACAGAAATTAACCCAGATTCCTTCTGTATGGGAGGGCGATCGCCGTCCATTGTCACCACCACACAACCCATTTGCAGATCCAGAGGCCAAAGGAGATTGTATTCTTTGGGTAGATGCCTCGGAAGGGATTGTTAGAGGCATGGATATGGTAGATCCCAGCCTAGGGCCTGAAGCCATTGTCCGTACCCTGATGCAGGCAATAGAACATCCCCAAAGTCCAGCCAAACCCGGTAGACCACAAAGAATCGTCGTCCGTGATCGGGAAATTCAATTTTACTTGCGCGGAGTATTGCAAGATTTAGATATTGCCATTGACTACGTACCGGAATTACCCATAATTGATGAACTTTTTCGCTCTTTTGCAGAAGTCATTGATAGCCAAATTCCCGATTTGCCACCTAAATATGCTAAACCTCTCTATGATAAAGCCTTTGAAGTCTGGCAATCTACTCCTTGGAAATATTTGGAAGAACAGCAAATTTTATCAATAGAGATTAATCAATGGGATGTAGAGAAACTCTATGCCTCAGTTATGGGAATGTTAGGAATTGAGTATGGAATTTTGTTTTATCGTTCCGAAGATTCCCTGAAACGTTTTCGGGCTGCTGTTCTCGCTGATGAAGATGAAATAAATCAAGATTTAGAAGAAGCCTTTCTTAAACAAGATTGTTTATTTCTCACCTTTGATTCCTTGAACGATAACGAAGATGATGACGATCTGGATAATTTGGCAGAAATGCCGCTTTCAGAAATTCAACCTACCTTCGGTAATATTCATCCCCTAGAGGGGTTACGTTCAGTTTTGTATGAAGAAGAAGCACTACTAACTTTTGTCGCTGTAGAAAGTCTATTGCGGTTTCTTCGTGACCACCATCGTCAATTATACGAAGAAGATTTTCTCACCCTCAGTCAACGTTATCGAATTTCCTTACCAGAAGCCGACAAAAATCGCAAATCCTTAACTGTCACTGTTTCTACCATGCCAGAGTTGACAGCAGAATTAGAAGAAATGGCTGGTTTTGATTTGGAAGATGATGAAGATGAAGATGATTCTATATTTGAAGCCTTGAGAGACGATTTAATTCCAGAAGATGCTTTCATGAGTTTGGGTGTGTTGCCATGGGAAACATTAAATTACCTGCGTCAAGGGCCTAACTACCAAACAGCGGGGGAATTTGCCCCAGCCGGGGATGGTTTACCTGTCATTGTCATTCAAACCTCTCGTCCTAAAGCTAACGGAATTATTAAGAATATTCAAGAAGCTGGAGGATTAAACGCCATCTGTTTTCACACCGTAACTGATCCGGTAGATGATGATCTCTATGACTTAGGTTTATTACAAACACATAATCATGAATTATTTTTGTTTGGGCAATTTTTAGATGATGATCCAGTTCATATAGAAGCCAAGAGAAAATGGCATCAGCGTTGTCAAAATACTAAAGGCTATTGCGGTTTAATTATTGCGAAAGGATTGACCGGGGCTTCTCGTGGTAATCCCCAACTACGAGATATGATGGCTTTATTAGAAGCTCATGTACTTTCCTCGGAAGAATTAAACTTGGAAACAGTTGACTAAAGAAATAGATATACCTAAAATTTATAAATTGAATTAGAGGATATCTATAACAATACAATTTGATTTTTGTAAAAATGTCCTGCTCTATTTTCTTCCCTGTTCCCCGTTCCCTATTGACACATTGATAGGTCGAATCAATGGTACTCAGGTTCCAATCACAAGGAATTTCCAATATTCAAGGGAGGTTATCGGCAAATTTATTTGGGCAAGTAGTTGACAAACTGAAGATTTTAAATAAGATTAGTGTTTTTGTTACCTTGTTAATTCAGACTAACTCTCATAGTCTCATTTTTGTTTTGAGTCAACAGACTCTCTAAATCAAGTTAATATACAGCAAAGTGCATGATAATGACAAATAAAAAATGGGCCGTTAAACGCATTACAGTTAATCTAGCCACACAAGAAGCAGAGAAACTAGAAAAATATTGTCAACAAACAGGTAGACCAGCAACAGATGTAATTCGAGAGCTAATTAGAAGTTTACCCCAAGGGGAAGAGGTAACTGACAACTGACAACTGTTAACCGTCAACCGTCAACTGACTAATTTCTGCACCAATTCAGTTACAATTTGTAAAGAAACTGAACAAGGGACGAGGGAATGCGCGTTGCAATTGTGGGTGCGGGATTAGCTGGGTTAGCGACTGCTGTAGATTTAGTAGATGCGGGCTGTGAGGTAGAAATTTTCGAGTCTCGTCCGTTTGTGGGTGGTAAAGTCAGCAGTTGGGTAGATAGTGACGGCAACCATATTGAAATGGGGCTGCACGTCTTTTTCGGCTGCTACTACAATCTATTTGCATTAATGCAGAAGGTGGGGGCTGGGGATAATTTACGCCTGAAGGAACATAGCCATACTTTTGTTAATAAAGGTGGACAAACCGGGGCGTTAGATTTTCGCTTTTTTACTGGTGCGCCTTTTAATGGATTAAAGGCGTTTTTCACTACTTCCCAACTTTCATTACGGGATAAATTCCAAAATGCGATCGCTCTGGGTACTAGCCCGATAGTTCAAGGTTTAGTAGACTTTGACGGAGCAATGAAAACTATTCGTAAATTAGATAAAATCAGTTTTTCTGACTGGTTCTATAGTCACGGAGGCAGTAAAGGTAGCATTAAGCGTCTATGGAATCCGATTGCTTACGCCTTGGGATTTATAGATTGTGATAATATTTCTGCCCGGTGTATGTTGACAATTTTCCAGTTTTTTGCGGTCAGAACAGAAGCTTCAATTCTGCGAATGTTGGAAGGTTCACCCCACGAATATTTACACAAACCTATCGTCAAGTATTTAGAAGAAAGAGGTGTAAAAATATATACCCGCCGCCAAGTCCGAGAAATTCAGTTTACTGAATCTGAAGCAGAAACTTGCGTTACTGGTATATTAGTTGCCCAAGGTGATACAGAAGAAATTATCACTGCTGACGCTTATCTTTGTGCTTGTGATGTTCCCGGAATTCAACGAGTGTTACCCCAAGCTTGGCGAAAATGGCCAGAATTTGATAACATTTACAAATTGGATGCTGTCCCAGTCGCTACAGTGCAGCTACGTTTTGATGGTTGGGTGACAGAATTACAAGATGAAGCAAAACGAGGTAAGGGCGGGGAAACCCCGCCCCTACAGGCGGCTGGGATAGATAATTTGTTATATACCGCTGATGCTGATTTTTCCTGTTTTGCTGATTTGGCTTTAACTAGCCCTGCAGATTATTATCGTCCTGGGGAGGGTTCATTATTGCAACTGGTATTGACACCGGGAGATCCTTTTATTAAACAAAATAATGAAGCGATCGCCCAGCACGTGCTTAAACAAGTATATGAACTATTCCCTTCCTCAAGAGATCTAAATATGACTTGGTACAGTGTCGTCAAATTGGCTCAGTCTTTATACAGGGAAGCACCAGGAATGGATGCGTACCGTCCCAATCAAAAAACACCTATCCCTAACTTTTTCCTAGCTGGAAGTTACACTCAACAAGATTATATTGACAGCATGGAAGGAGCAACGGAATCTGGAAAACGTGCAGCTAAAGTAATTCTAGAGAAATTAGGTGACAGGTGACAGGTGACAGGTGACAGGTGACAGGTGACAGGTGACAGGTGACAGGTTACAGGTGACAGGTTACAGGTGACAGGTGACAGGTGACAGGTGACAGGTTACAGGTGACAGGTTACAGGTAAAAAACGACCAATGACCAATGACCAATGACCAATGACCAATGACCAATGACTAATGACCAATGACTAATGACCAATGACTAATGACTAATGACTAATGACTAATGACCAATGACTAATGACTAATGACCAATGACCAATGACCAATGACCAATGACCAATGACTAATGACTAATGACTAATAACTAATAACTAATAACTAAAATCCTATGACTGACTGGTTAGAACATAGCGTACAGGTAGAAGTGGAAGTTCCTATAGAACTAGTATGGGGATTGTGGTCTGATTTAGAGCAAATGCCTAAATGGATGAAATGGATTGATTCAGTCAAAATTTCGGAAGATAACCCAGAAATTTCTCTGTGGAAACTGAGTACAGGAGGCTTGGACTTTACGTGGAAATCCCGAATTACCAAAATAATTCCCAATCAAATTATTCAATGGGAATCGGTTGATGGTTTACCAAATCAAGGTGCCATTCGCTTTTATGATCGCCAGAATAATAGTATTGTGAAAATGACAGTTTCCTATGCTATTCCTGGCTTGATTGGTAAACTCATGGATAATTTGTTTTTAGGAAAGGTAGTAGAGTCCACAATTCAAGCGGATTTGGAACGGTTTAAGGAATATGCCTTGAATGTAAAAAATAATTAAGTTAGTTCAAAATCAAACGTCACAAGTATAATGAGTGTCTATATCGTGTGTAATATCAGTTCAAGTTCAGCAGGGAAATTATAGGTAGTGACTCCCTCTATCAGCAAAAATCATACATTAGTATTAGTTGTAGATGATGACTTAGTTATACAGATGCAACTACGCTATGCTATGGAAAAAGAGGGATATGAAGTGATCGTAGCAAGTAATGGTAAAATTGCTTTTGATATTTGCCTGAATTCACGGCCAGATATTGTGCTGCTGGATGCCATGATGCCAGTAATGGATGGCTTTAGTTGCTGCTCCCAGTTACACGCACTTGATCCTAACATCTCGATCTTAATGATTACAGGACTAGATGATCAAGATTCCGTAGATAAAGCATTTGCTGTTGGTGCCGTTGATTATATTACTAAACCGATTCATTGGGGAGTTTTAAAACAACGAGTCCGTCGCTTGCTACAAATGCACTGGACTATGAAAGAATTACAGTATAAAATTGAACAAGAGCAGCTAGTTGCTAAAATTACCCAAAAAATTCGCACATCTTTAAACTTAGAACTGATTCTGAGTACAACTGTTATAGAAGTCCGTAAATTATTAAAAACTGATCGTGTTATTGTCTATCGGTTTCGAGCAAATGGCAGTGGATATGTAATAGTTGAGTCTGTATCCCCTGAATGGGATTCTATGTTAGGGAGAATATTCCACGATACTTACTTTTTTGATAAATTTGAGCGATGTGGTTACAAATATCGGCAAAAGAATATTTATGTAATCGAAGATATTGACCATGCTGGGCTTTCTCCATGTCATAGAGATTTACTGACTGAATTACAAGCTAAAGCAAATTTAGTTGTCCCCATTGAACAGGAAAACAATATTTGGGGATTATTGGTAGTTTATGAATGTTCTAACCCACGCAAATGGGCTAAATCGGATATTGATTTATTGAGACAACTAACAAATCCACTAGCTATGGCTATTAAGCAAGCAGAACTATATCAACAATTAGAAGCAGCTAACCAAAAATTACAACAACTAGCAAGTATAGATAGTTTAACTCAAATTCCTAACCGTCGCTCCTTTGACGAAGTTTTAGAGCGAGAATGGCAACGTTTAGAAAGAGAACAAGCACCCTTATCTTTAATTCTTTGTGATATAGATTTTTTTAAAAATTATAATGATACTTATGGGCATCAATTGGGAGATGAATGTTTGAAGGAGGTTGCTCAAATTCTCCATCGAGCAGCCCAACGGCCTGGAGATATAGCAGCTCGTTATGGTGGTGAAGAATTTGCTTTAGTTTTACCGAATACAGATAGTGCAGGTGCAGTTTATATTGCAGAAACAATTCTCTTCTGTATCCGCAATAAGAATTTGATTCACGAAAGTTCTAAAATTAGTTCATACCTGACCCTGAGTTTGGGTATTGCGACTATTATTCCTCAAAGTAGCAGTTCATTAAAATGGTTAATTGCCAAAGCTGATGAAGCTCTTTATCGAGCAAAACAAACAGGACGAGATCGTTATGTTATTTATAGGAGGAGTCAGTAGGGACGAATGGCCATTCACCCCTACAGGCGTAAAATCCTTAATTTATTGAAAATTACAGAATTACAACGCCCTTCAATTAAAATATGGCAAAATATTCAAGTTTACCACTTTCAAAGTTTTACAAATGTCATCAATAGATACTCAGGTTTTAGAATCCTTATTGGATATGCTGGGGGATGATCAGGAAGTTTTAGCGGAAATAATTAACTGTTATCTGGTTGAATCTCCTAAAATTGTCGCTGCTATTCAAACATCTGTCACTAATGAAGACGCTGATAACCTCGACAAGACAGCCCATAACTTAAAGTCTAGTAGTGCTTCTTTGGGAGCAATGAATCTCTATCAGCTTTGCTTACAGCTAGAATTAAAGGGGAAGAGTGGCAATTTAGAGGGGGTTTTAGAATTGGTGTCACAATTGGTTAATGAGTATGCACAAGTTGAAATTGCTTTAAAGAAAATAGTAGAAGCATCATGAGCAAAAAATTCTCTAACCGCATTCAAGCTGGACAAATGTTAGCTCAACATTTACAAGCATATAGTAACCTTGAGGATGTCTTGGTACTGGCTTTGCCTCGTGGTGGTGTACCTGTAGCCTTTGAAGTGGCTAAATTTTTGAATGTTGCACTAGATGTGTGTATAGTCAGAAAGTTGGGTGTACCTGGACACAAAGAACTGGCTATGGGAGCGATAGCGCAAGGGCTGACTGGTCAGTTCGCTGGGGAAAATATTACCATTTTTAACCAAGATGTCATTGATTCTTTGGGAATAGATCAAGAAAAAATTACCGCAGTTCTCAACCAAGAATTGCGAGAATTAAGACGACGGCATCAGATTTATCGAGGTGATAAACCAGCAATTAATGTTAAAAATAAAATAGTTATTTTAATAGATGACGGTATTGCTACTGGTGCAACTATGCGGGCTGCTTTGACTGTTATCCACCAACAGCAGCCGGCGAAAATTGTAGTTGCTGTTCCAGTTGCACCACTAACTACTTGTGAAGAATTGCGCTTGGAAGTTGATGATGTAGTTTGTTTGCAGTGTCCAGAAGTCATGTCTGCAATTGGTTTTTGGTATGAGGATTTTAGTCAAACTACAGATAATGAGGTTCGCGCATTTTTGGGAAATTAATTTAAATTTTAATCTGATTGATAATGATAACGAGCTTGTAAAAAATAAACTGTATTTTCTGTTACTTTATAAACCAAACGATGTTCTAAATCAATGCGTCGTGACCAAGTATCAGGAGTAATGTATTTAAGAGGTTCAGGTTTACCTAAACCTGTAAACGGTTGACCATCAAGAATATCCGCTACTAAATCTAATATCTTATCCCCTTTTTTTTTATCATGATTATACCACCAAGCCAAATCTGCTTTAAAATCAGGACTGAAAATAGGAAAATAACCAGATAATTCTTTTTCTTCACTATCAGTATCTGGCTTTTTTTTCTTACTATTCAATTCCTAACTCCTCTTTTAATTCAGCCAATGTTTGAGGAGTTTCTATTGCTGTTTGAGTCCATTCTAAAGCTCGAAATAAACGTTTAGCATTTTCAGGTGATCTTAATAAATAAACACACTCTAACAAACTGGAAAGTTCATCTTCCGCAATTAAAGCCACATTTTTCTGATTACGACGTTTAATTACGACAATTTCTCGTTGGTCACACACCTGATCTAAGATAGTTGCTAAATTCAACCTTGCTTGAGAGTAAGTGGTTTCTTTGTTTAACATTTTCTTTTTTTTAGAAGAAATTGTACAACCATACTGTACAATACTTTGTTTTTGTTGTCAATTTTGTGTGTATTAATACTTAGGGCTTGCTGAAAAAAAGCAAAAGCATTGATAGATAAAAGTTTACAGGGTTTTACACGCCAAAAAGTGCAAGATTACTAACAATAGATGTTTAAAATCCTTGCATTTTGACTACAAATAACTGCGTAAATTCGAGGGCTAATTTCCCAACTCTTCCTTCTTCCTTCTTCCTTCGTGTCCTATCTCTACGAGACGCTCCGCGAACGCTCCTTCGTGGTTCATTAATTCCTGATTCCTGTGTGAGCGTATTGCTATACGCCCCTACTTTTTCCACAAGCCCTAGTTATTAATTACTTTTTTATTCTTCAAAATTATTGCCGACAACTCCTCCCATTTTACACCTGCTAAGTCAGGTAAAATCACATCAGCAGCCCCCACTCTGTCTTTTGGTCCCAAGCCTATCGCCCACATATTTGCTGCCTTAGCGGCTATAATCCCTACGGCTGCATCTTCAAATACTACACATTCATCTGCAGGAATTCCTAACTGGTTTGCAGCATTAAGAAATAAATCTGGCGCTGGTTTGGCTTGTTGTACAGTATCACCATCAGCGATCGCATCTATCTTACTCCCAATCCCCAATCTTTCAATCACCACGCGGGCATTTTTACTAGCAGAACCAATGGCTATTTTAATTCCAGCCTGACGCAGTTCATCCAACAAAGCCTCTGCCCCTGGTAATAAATCTGTGGGTGTAATATTATGAATCAGTTCTACATAATAATCATTTTTCCGGGACATCATTTCTTGAATTTGCGTTTCTGAATATTCTCTATTCCCAAGAATCAACATCAGGGAAGCGTGACGGGATACACCCCGCAAGGCTTCGTTAGTTTCTCGGTTAAAGGGTAAACCTTCCTCATTTGCTAACTTTTGCCAAGCTTGATAATGATATTCTGCGGTATCAGTCAACACGCCATCTAAATCAAAAATCACGCCTCGGATATTGGTTTTTCTAGCCTTTTTCAACTCCTGACGCAAATCGAATTCATGCCATTTACCGTGCCATTGTAATTTAAATTTCAGCCTTGACCAAGTTGGGGGTAAGTGGGGATTAGCGACAAGGGCGTTTTCCCGAAATTGGATGCCACCGAAACCGAATATTACAGATTGCCAAATGCCCCCAGCACTAGCACCATGTATGCCATCTTGGGTATTTCCGCGTTTATCTGCCAAATCTACCATTGCTGCTTGCATAAAGCATTCGTAAGCCTCCTCTGATTTGCCCAAATCTGCGGCTAAAATGGCGTGAATAGCCGGACCCAAGGAAGAACCATAACTAATATCTGTCCGGGGTGCATAATAGTCCCAATTCACCTGTAATGTTGGCTGATTATAGGGAAAATCGGCAGATTCTCGCATTAAATATAGAAGCATTAATACATCTGGTTGTTTAATTACTTGTCCTGTGTTGGTTTTTTCCATCCCCAAAATAATTTGAATTGATTTTTCTCGCGGTTCGTATTTAGATAAATCAAGATCATCTAGTTGGAAAAATCCCTCACATTGCTCAATTAGTCGAGTTTCTGGGTTGTGAAGAATCAGCATTTTAGCGATAATTTCTCGCCAATGAGTCAGGACTTCGGAGGTAATTTGGATTTTCTGTTCCAGTTTTATGGCTAGTTCTGGGAAAGTGGAATGGAGCCAATCATAGACTATTAAAGCTTTTTCTAAATGCCATTGTACCATGCGGTTAGTAAAGCAATTGTTATGGACTAATTCGTGATATTCATCTGCACCAATGACTCCACGAATTTCATAACATTCTAATTGGGAATTAAATTCAACTCGACTACTCCAGAAAATTGCGGTATCTAAAATAATTTCTGCACCATAGTCTCGCATCCATTCATTATCCTCTGTGACCTGCCAATAGTACCATATAGCGTAGGCAATATCTGCACTAATATGAATTTCTCGATCACGACACCAAATGCGGATATCTTCGGCATAAAAATCACTGCGTAGTGACCAGCGCGGTGTCACTTCATCTCCTGTTACCGCACTTTCCCAAGCAAACATTGCTCCCTGATACCCATAATGTGAGGCTTTGCGTCGCGCTCCTGGTAAGGTGTGATAACGGTAACTGAGCAAATTACGGGCTAAATTTGGTTGAGTAAATGTAAAAAATGGCAGAATAAAAATTTCCGTATCCCAAAAAATATGTCCGTGATAACCAAAGCCAGATAGGGTTTTCGCAGGGATACTAACTTGATCATTATTTCTAGGTGCAGCAATTAGTAACTGAAACAGATTGTAACGGACTGCAAAAGCTGCTGTGATATCTCCTTCAATGATAATATCACTTTGTTGCCAAACTTCCTCCCAAGCTTGATTATTAGCATTAATTAAGGTGAGATAGTCGGGTATATTTATGAGTTTTTCTTGAGCAGCTACAACTGGGTTTTCAATTTCATTAGATGTAAAAATACTGACAATTTTTATAATAGTGATCGTCTGTTGGATTTGACCGATAACGGTTGCATTTAAACTAGGATAACCAGGTGTAGTATTGATTTGTAAGTCAGCGTCAGTTCCTAAGATAGTTATTTTAGCCGCCATACCCACCTCTATACGGCTGTTGCGAGTACGACTATGTAACCAGAATCCTTGTGTAATTTTACCTTGATCTAGTCCTTCCCAGTGGTTAAAACCTTGATTTTCTGAGTAGCTGTTAATACTGGCTTGAATTTCAATTAAACCATCAAAATTTACTGGTGTTAATTGGCAACGTTGCCCTACTAGATGTTGGTCGGCTAAACTAGCAAAGCGTTCAAAATGGATATCTATAACTTTACCATTGGGACTACACCAACGTAAATAACGGCTGAGAATGCCATGATATAAGTCTAGTTGACGGTTATATTTTAATATTTTACCTTGATCAAGGCGAAAGCGTTCTCCCTCAATTATTACTACCAATGGTAGCCAATCTGGACAGTTAACAAGTTCGGTATAAACGACGGGAACATCATCATAAACACCGTGAATAAATGTAGCTGATAATGCACGAGGATAACCTTCTTCAAAAGTTCCTCTTATCCCTAAATAGCCATTACCAATGGTGAAAATAGTTTCTCGACTGTGCAAATAGTCTGGATTAAACTGGGTTTCAGTTAATATCCAGTCTGTATAACTAAAGTTGCGAAAATAATCTTTTTTATCCATGATTGTGGATTGGTTATTTTTGTTTTTATCTTAAACATTTGATTTACCGATGAATATGTTCTGACAAAATCTTGTCAGCAATAGGTTTATAAAGTTGATGAAGTAAAACTTCCATGTAACGATCTCTGGCTTCGTTATCTTCAGGATAGACGAAGTTCCAAAAACTAAACATTTTCGCTAATAAGAGGAGTTGATTTGTGTGGGAGTTCCAGTTATATTTATGACGAATACGTTCAATCATCCATTGAGAATTTTCTAGCCAATATTCTGGAGAATCATCACATTTTCCTAAGAAGTTAAGAATTGTCTTGGCTGTTCCTGCTAAGTCTGTAGGGTTAAGATCAAATCCCTTATCATGATTTTCAATAATTTCTAATGAACCACCAAATTGAGTTGTGAAAGTTGGTAATCCCGAAATCATTGCTTCTAGAACACTTCTACTAAAGGATTCATAAAGGGCAAAATGAATATAAATTCCTTGAAAATCGGCAATTACCCGATAGGTTTCAGCGATATCGCGGATAGGAAGACGTATCCCTAACCAGCGCATTTTATTTTGGAGATTATATTCATGAATAATAGCATGAATTTTTTCTATTTCTCTGGTTTCTTCTGAATTTGTTCCTGCGTCTGGTTGAAGTTTACTAGTTAGTAAAACTAGGTTACAATAATCTTGTAATTCCTGGCTTTTCCCAAAACACTCAACTAAACCTGTGAGGTTTTTAATTGAGGTAATCGGACTCACAGAAAATATCGGTTTTTTATGCGGATGATCTAATTTTCCTAGTACTTGGGGATGTTCTTCATGGAAAATTAAGTTTTGGATATGTTGACGACGATCAGATTCTCTATTTGTTGTTTGGTTATAGGGAAAAAATATATTTTCACTAACTCCTGGGGGAACCATATTGAATTTAGGACTAAATAAATCAATGCCATCAATTACATGATATAATTGGGGCATAGTAAAACATTTATAAGATTCATATTGTCCTATATGATCAGGTGTTCCCACAATTTCTTGATAGGATGATGTGATGATAAAGTCTGCGGCATTCATGCTGATTAAATCAGCTGTAAATTGAGCAGAAAAGTGATATTGTGGTTCTAAGTCTTGCCAATATAAGTTACTAAATAGAAATTTAGGTTTTTCTAAGGAATGAGCAATATTACATTGGGTAACTTTCATTCTCCGAGAGAGGATAAAAGCGACTAAATTCCCGTCACTGTAGTTACCAATAAGTAGATTTGGTTTTCCTTGAAATTGGTTTAAAAGTTCTTGTTCAGCATCAAGAGCAAATTTTTCTAGATAAGGCCAAATATCAAATTTAGAAATCCAATTATTGGTAATTTCCGGTTGAGATTCTGCAAAAGAAACGCGCAAAATCCAAGCATTTTCTGTACCATCAACTTTTTCTAATGGTAAGTTACAAAATGTGCCTTCACAATTAGGAATCAGTCGAGTTAAAATAATGATATGGGGTTTAATTCCTAATGTATCTAAACCTGCAAGTTCGATTTCTGCACGCATTTTGTTTTCTAAACTACGTGCTTGTTCTAAAACATAAATAACTTGTCCTAGTGTTTCATCTCTTCCTAAAACATCTTCTTGTGCCACCCAACCATGTATGGAAATAAGCACGACACGAAAAATTGCACAAATGCGAGAAACAAAGGTTTCCAGAATCGCAGGTTCTGGATTATCCATGAGTCTTTCCAGAAGTTCTAAAGTTTCTCTAACTCTGGCTGCATTATTACCCCAACCTGGTTCTAAACCAAGTTCCTGGAGATGAAAACCAAATTTTTCATAAGGTGTATCAGGGGATAAATAACTAACAAATTCTAAAGCAAGTTTGATTTGTTTAGTTAGTTGTAATCCTGAATGAATATGGTTACTAATTAATAACTTGATGCCATTATGTTCTAATCTTTGTAATGATTGAAATAATGCGTCAATCCAATATTCAGGATCTGTTAATGATTGATTACAAAAATAATGATTGAGAACAGTTAAACCTTGGCCAATGTTTCTAGAATCACTAATTCTCGGTGCTGCTGGGTAAAAGGGATGGAGATCAATTTCTAAAATGTGCGGTTGATAACGGTGTACTAAGCGATCTCTGATCTCTAATAATGCTTTCGGTGTCATTAACTCAAATTTAGTCAAATCGGCAGTTAATAACCATGCTTCTTGACTTGCAATTTTTGGTCTAACCACAAAGCAAGCATTTTCATTATACAGAATTATTTCATGGGTGTACTGAATGAATGTCCCTAAAGAGGAAGAGTGATAAAAATAAGCAGGTTTTTGGAATTGGTGACAATAATCTGCAAAGGCTTGTAAAATCTCGTTTCTTAAAAAGTAACGTTTATGATCATTACCTAATCCTAAAATAAACTCACCTAAAGCATTTTTTTCATCACTGTTAAAAATAGTTTGCACTAATTTATACATTATATACTACCAAACTCTAGCTAAAGTCAGAACTATTAATATGCTGTTCCAAACCTAATAGTAAATAAGTGACTCCATCATTTACTTCTAGCTAAAGGATGAACCCTTGTATCCTCTTGTAGATATAGCATCCTCAATGATTTCTGATAGCTTGCGTGGCGTAGCCATACAATATCTAAGTATTGTAGGGTGGGCAATGCCCACCAAAACCCTAACATTGTGGGCATTGCCCACCCTACGTATATTTCAAAAATTAAATATTAGTTTTTGTAGCGCAACCCAACAAAAGAAAGTAAAATATTCCAAAACCTCTTCTGGAGTTCCCTGTTCCGGTGTTTCCTTGTCATAACGACAATTTTTAACGCCCACCTACATATCTCTTATGTACAGATTTGTAAATCCTCCTTATGACAGTATTTGAATAGTCATACAACATTGGAACATCTCTTATGTACAGATTTGTAAATCCTCCTTATGACAGTATTTGAATAGTCATACAACATTGCAACATCTCTTATTTACAGATTTGTAAATACCCCTTGTGACAGTATTTAAATAGTCATTTAATATGCAATTTAGAACTGACATTTTCTATAGTATTTAGAGAAACAAATTGCCAATTTGGCTTACTAGTTACGGGAAACATAGTATTCTGCATATAATAGTGTCACAAGGAGTATTTAGAAAACTGCAAACAGGAAATATTTCAATGTTGTATGACTATTTAAATAGTATCAGAATACGAATATCTGTGTTTCCTATTTTTTACCAAACAATCAATTTGGGTATAAAATGCTAGAAATTTGGTTGCATTTTTTGCTGACACAAGGGTAGTATGTTTGGTGATTTTCCAATTTATACAATCGAAAATTCCAGAAGTTAATCTATTTAGATGACCAATTGCCAATGCTATAAAAAAAATCACAAGGCTACTAATTGTTTAACAAATATACTTCTAATTGAATGTATATAGCCGTTCAATAAGCCTCACAGAAAATTAATAAAATTCTCTTATAACCATAAACAATATTGATATTTAATCGAAAAGTTATCGCTATACTCGATAAATATCGAAGTTATTTACCAAGAGAATTAAATCCTTTGCATATCGTGTGCAGACAACGCTGTTAATTTGGATATCCCATTGATTTCTTTCTATAATTCAGAATTTAGGAAATGAGAAGTTAGGAGTTAAAAGGCTTGTCAAATCAGGATAAAAATTCCCAAATTTGACTATTAAAGTCTAATTAATTTGGACTAAAAAGATTCTCTATTCTGAATTATTACAACTTATTAAGTTTCAATCCTACAAGATTAGATCAGGGTTAGTTATGAACTATCAAGCTTCTTCTTCTCAGAACGATTTTCATAGTGCTATCACTCCCGAACAGTTCAATCCTATCATTGAAGCTATTGCTGATGGACGGTATTCTTGGGCTTGCGTATTGATTTTGCTTTGTATTGATTGCAATCCAATTCACTATATTCCCCAACGGACTTACAGCCGATTAATTAAAGAAAACCGCCAAGTTGCCACACCTGTAACATCCAGTAAACAAAAACTAAAATCTGATATTCCCAAATCTGTCAATCGTCCTAATTACAGAGATTCATCTCAATTATTAAATCAAAAGGCAGGGTAATTCGGGAAAAAATTATTCCCTAAAACCAGAATAATTTGGGATTTTTCTTATCTTAGTAACACAATTATTTGGCGATCGCATGATAGTCGCCAACGCCACCGGCTGTTCATCTATCTAAGAGGATGAATGAACAAGTTTTTAATGTATAAATAAACCCCTCTTGTAAACCTCTCCCCGAAGCGGGGAGAGGCTTTGAAACCCCCTTCCATCGTAGGGAAGGGGGCAGGGGGGTTAGGTTTTTGGAGATTATCGGTTTCATCTAATACTTTATGGCTAACGCCACGCTTCGCTATCAAACAACCTCTAAGGTGGTAACTTACCCACCGCACCTTGGACACAAAACGCCGCGGAAAGCATGGTCTAATAGTTTATTTGAAGAGAACGAGTTGTAACTCTCAAACAAAAATTAGAGGAAATTATTACCGCAGATGAACGCAAATTAACGCAGATAGAAGAGGATAATATCAGCGTTAATCAGCGTCTATCTGCGTTCACAAATTTCCAATCTCTGTGTAGGTAGTTCACGAATATATATTGATGAATAAGGTAAGTATTGTAGGGCGTGTGAGAACGAAGTTCGTAACGCACCAGGGTCAATAATTTGCTGCGTTACGCTAACGCTAACAAACCCTACATCCTATTCTCTACAGTATTATTATTCGGCTTCAGCAAGTGCTTCTAAATGAAAAGCCACATTTTTAAGCGCCATCTCAATTTCGTTACTATAAGAAAGACTTCTCCATCTTGGGGCTGTGGCATGATCCAAGGCAGTTGTATCCAAGTATTCTGCAAAAACTATCAGTTTTTCAGGATCTGTTGTGGCTGTTGCCAACTTTTCTAAAAATTCTTGAGGTGTCATAGATTTGCCAGCAAAGTGTAAAAGTCTCATGAATCGGTCAATTCTATGAGCATAAGTGCTGTAAGCCTAAAAAATCTGTTCAAAATATTAGTCATTGGTCATTGGTCATTAGTTATTAGTCATTGGTCATTAGTCATTGGTCATTACCTGATCACTTTAGTACCAAATTTAATGTTGATAGTAATTCTTGATTAGTGTAGGGTTTTGATAAAATCGCTAGAACTTGATTTTTATGATTTAGTTTCAGCATATTTTGGATATTCCGTCCACTACAAGCAATTATTGGCACTTCAGGGTTGATTTTCTTTAAGTTGCAGATGGCGGAATTTCCATCCATTTCTGGCATCATCATATCCATCAATACTGCTCTAATCTGGTTTTGATGCCTTGCATAAATAGCGATCGCTTCCATGCCATTTCTAGCAGTAATAGTTTGATAATTGTAGTTTTCTAAAATGGTTTTCGTAACTTCCAAAACTTGGGGTTCATCATCTACTACTAAAATTAGCTCCCCCTGTCCTGGACACAATTCCCCACAATCAGGTTCTAAGGAGATCATTTCTTGGTTTGCGGATGGTAAAAATATTTTAAATTTACTGCCTTTCCCAACTTCACTATCAACGTGAATAAACCCCTTATGACTTTTAATAGTTCCTAATACTGTTGATAGTCCTAATCCTGTCCCTTTACCAATATCCTTAGTAGTAAAAAATGGATCAAATATTCTCTCTAATATTTCGGGTGACATTCCTGTACCTGTATCTTCAACCGTAATCACAATATAATTTCCAACGGTAGCATCATGATTTATCTGTCTCATCTCTTCATTAAGATGCAAATTTTCTGCAAAAATAGAGAGATGTCCACCATGAGGCATAGCATGACTAGCATTAACTACTAAATTTATTAATACTTGTTCCAGTTGATTTCTATCCCCATTTATTGTCCATAATTTTGGCGGAAGATAGGTAAAAAATTCGATAGCTTCGGGCAATGAAAATGTTTCTTTAGCAATCTGTATGGTATTCCTAATCAAATCATTAATTTGTATGATCGTATATTTAATTTCCACTCCCTTATTAGCAAAGGATAACAGTTGTCTAACTAAAGATGCCCCTTTTTTTGCATTATCTTCAATGATGGTCAGCATTTGCAGACAATTATCTTTGTCTAACGGAGATTTACTTTTAAGTAATTGAGCATATCCTAAAATCGGTGTTAAATTATTATTGATATTATGAGCAATACCACCAGCTAACGTACCAATACTTTCCATTTTTTGAGCGTGGGAAAATTGCTCTTCTAGTTGTTTTCTTTCTGTAATATCTGTGTCTACTGTGAGAATAGATTTAGGTTGTCCATCAGTATCTAACATCAATGTCCAGCGGCTTTGAACAATAATTAGTTGGTTTGATTGTGTGCGTTTGTGTAACTCACCGTGCCAAACTCCCGATTTCACTACAGTTCTCAGAGGAATTATCTCTTGTTCATGGGAAGTTGCATCATAAAAAATATCCTTGGGATTCTTCCCTTCCACTTCCTGACGTTGCCAACCATATATCTTTTCTGCACCCTGATTCCAAAAAAGGATTTGTGCCTGAAAATCGCGGACAAAAATTCCATCAGTGGCAATCTCTAGAAGAGCAGCTTGTTCAGATATTTGCTGTTCAGTTTGCTTGCGTTCAGATATATCTCTAGTTGTGCCAATCAACCGGATTGGCTGACCATTTTCATTACAATAAACTTTCCCTTCGGAAATCAACCAATGTATGCTACTATCATGACTTACTATCCGATACTCACAGATAAAATTAATTCTTTCCTCAAGAGATTGAATTACACAGTTTTGATAATATTGACGGTCTTCAGGATAGATTAAATTAAGAAAGTTTTCAATATCAGGACACAAAGTATTAAGAGGTAAACCATACATTAAACCCATAGTAGAAGACCAGAGGGTTTGATTAGTTTGGATATGCCAATCCCAGATCCCAATCTCACCTGCTTCTAATGCTAAATTCAGTCGGGTTTCACTTTCTTGTAAGGACGCTTGAATAAGTTCCCGTTCAGTGATTTCCTGTTGCAATTGCTCATTAGCAATCACTAATTCTGCCGTGCGTTCTTTTACCAGAATTTCCAATATATTGCTATCTTTCTGTAATGTTGCTTGTAATTTTTTGCTATCGCTAATATCAGATATTGACCACAGAAAACCAGTATTTTCACCTTCACTATCGGACAGAGGATTTACTCTCACACTTGCAGGAAAGACTGCACCTTTGCGAGGCTGGAAATCCATCTCCCATTTCTGTAAATCCTGCAATTTTTTTAACCGAGATATGAAACTGGAACGGTATTTTTCCGCTATAAAAACTACTAATGGCTTGCCAATAAGATGATCTTGACTGACAGATAGTAAAGATGCTGCTCCATAATTAGCCTGTTGAATTATCCCTAAACTATCAGTGACTAAATAACCATTAGGGGCAAATTCAAATAAGTTTTGATAACGTTGTCGCTCTGCTTCAGTAATTTGACGAGCATAGATCAGTTGTTCATTTTGTTGACGCAGTTCTTCTTCCGCAATTTGCAGTTTTTCTAAACTTTCCTGAAGTTGCTGGTTTATTTCTACATTATCAGCAGCTTGTTTTTCTGCCCACAGTTGTAAATAATTATGAGTTTGCCAACGGGTTACTTCTAGTTGTTCATTAATTGGTATGTGTTTTATATTCAAATCTTCAAAATTTTCCTGCAATGTCTCAACCACACCCACCATTTTTTCTATATTTAAGCTTTGAACTAAAGTTGTTTGATTGACAATACCGATTAAGTTATTTTCATCATCTACTATTGGTAAATGCTGAATACAATGCTGTTGAAAAAGTGCCAATACTGTCAAAATATGCTCAGAATTTGATTTCTTGAGCGTAATTAAGGGCTGATTCATCACTTCAGCGATTTTCAAGTCTGATAGATTAGTATTTAAGGCAATTACTCTCAATACATCCTGAAGCGTAAAAACTCCTTGTAATTGCTTTCCCTCTACTACTAAAATATAGTCGTTTGCTTGTCGAATAAAATTATTAACTGCAACAGGATGATTTAATTGTTGATTCATCAAGTTAATAGCATCAGTCACATAACTATTAGGACTAATAGTTAAGGGAGAATAATTAATAATTTGATATAATTTAGGTAAATTAATTAATTTTTGGTTAAATTCGTCAGTTTGTAGGTTCAATTGCTTCCTCTGATGAATAGATACTGCTGTAACTAATGTCGGATCCATAAAACTCTACTCATTAGTAGTTAATGAAATTGATAGATATGGATAGCAAGGATTTTAGCGAATCAGGAAATTTATTTTTATAAAAACACTAAGTGAATTATTATACATCCATAATCTATAAAATAGATATCTTTTAACTTTTCATCGTTTGATTAGATTGTATACAGAAAACTCTAGCTATAAAATTTTAATTTTGTCAATATTTTGATCACCAAGTATTTATATTGTTCAGATATAGTTTTGTAAAGACAGCATTCAAAATTCAAGACATTTGGAGTCCGGGATTTAAACCCCAACTCAATTGACACTATGTTCCTCGTTCCCATACAGAGTATGAGAACGAGGAAAAGCAAGACCAGGAAGACCAGCAAGGATAGTAGACAAGGAGGATTTTATCCACGAAATACTCAGTTTATGGTTTGTTTTATTACTAATTATATATTCTTTTGTACGGATTTCATCCCTTGTCACCTTGTCTACTTCGTCCTTCAAGTCTTGTGCTTAAGACAATGTAAAATATCTACCCTTGTGAGCCTCATCCTCCTGACTGCTTTTTTAATTTAATCACTTGTGTTATTACAGATAAAAATGACTCACGCTGTATAATTAACCCATCTTCTCAATCAAAACAATATTGTGATTATTGGCAAGTGGTTCATTTATATTAGCTAAATCAGGGATAATATGTGGCAACAACAACAAAAAGATAGTGTAATTATCAAACTGGCTTTATTAATGGCCATAACTACCAGTTCAATAGTAGCAAATTTGTTGGTTTCTTTACCCATCCAGGCAGAATCTAAGAGTAAGACTCCAGATTTTCCCCTACCGGACAAAGTAGAAAATGGGACTGTAGTTAAAGTTGACGGTTCTCCTAACTCTGTAATTGTCAACCACAGCCTCAAAGAAAACTTTGAAGCCCAGTTTTCAGGAACTAAGGTAGAAATTTCTACCAATGGCAATGAAGATGCCGTGAAAGCAGTTTTAGATGGTAAGATTGACGTAGCATCTCTTGGCCGCAAACTCACTTCAGAGGAAAAAGCACAAGGTTTAAAACAAGTGCTAGTGCGTCGAGAGAAAATTGCTATCATTGTTGGCATGAATAGTCCCTTCCATGACGGCTTGACTACGGAGCAATTTGCCAAGGTTTTCCGAGGAGAAATTACAGATTGGTCAGAATTGGGAAAAGCTAAAGGTAAGATTAGATTTATAGATCATCCCTTCAATAGTGATACTCGCACTTCCTTTAGTGAATATTCAGTGTTTAAGTCTGGTCAATTACTAACAGGTGCTAATGCTGTGCAAATGGTGGAAGATAACACATTTAACATTATCAAAGAATTAAGTAATGATGGGATTAGCTATGTGTTAGCAAATCAAATTTCTAAATTGCCAGATGTGCGGGTATTGAAAGTACAAAATTACTTACCAGATAATTCTAAATATCCCTTTTCCCAGTCTTTCGTTTACGTTTATAAGGAAAATCCCAGTCCTAAAGTTAGAGATTTTCTCGGCTTTATTTTATCTAAACCGGGAGAAAAGTCTATAAAAGCTGCCAGAGAAACGGAAGGAATTGCTATTGCAGCCAGATCATTGCAAACTATTTCCTTGCCCATAACTACGACTCCTACAGTCACTCCTACAGTCACTCCTACAGTTTCTCAAAGTCCATCTTTTGTAACCATTCCCGAAACATCAGTCACACCCCAACCTATAGAAACTGGAGAGGAAAAACAGTTAATAAATCCCTTTGATAATCCCTCAATGATTACCAAAAATATGAGGTTTTTCTTACTACTACCCTTATTGCTAATTGCGGGATTAAGTAGTTTTTTACCATTGTGGTTGAGAAGAAAAAAGCGAACTGCCAGCAGCAGTGCTTCGCTATCACTTGAAAAAGCGCAGCTATCCTCAAATGAAGAAAGCGATTTTCTTCCAGAGACAATGTTTACTTTGTCAGATTCAGAAGCATTTGCATCAATTATCAATAACAACGGTAATAGCAACGGTAATAGCAATGAGAATGGAATCAATGGTACAAATTACTATAAAAAAGATGACTCTCTAGAAATAACAGCAATTAGCAATATAGCCGTCACAGGTATACCTCAGACAACTTACCCTAATGATCAAACAAAGGAAATTCCTAAAATTGATCTTGATATAAACTATAATGAAGTAGTCTGGGATACAGAAGACCCCGTAATTGTCGTTAATAGTTACTTTCCACAAATCCCGAATATTAACCACAACCAAATTGATGCAGATATCCCCATAGACGAATTTAGTAATTCCCCATTAGAAGAACCAGAAACACCTGTAACTCAATCTAATAAAAAAATTACATCCCTATCAGAATTACTTGGTATCACCTCTACACCAGTTAAGCCAGATGGTAGCTTATCACAACTCTTAAATACAACTCCTGTACCAGTCAACCAACCACTACAAAATCTAGATTTACTATCTGACTTACCATCCGAATTAGGAGACGCTTTAAACGCTATTACTAGTCAAATTGCTCTCAAAACACTAGAAATAGAAGAAGAGATATATCCTACTCCATTGCATTCCCCAGCTACAAATGAAGCCATAGCAATCGAGTTAGATGCAGAGATAGAAGCTTGGACTAATATTAATATTAATCCCGTTAATGTGACTGGAAATACTAGAATTACTTTCACACCCCGCACTCCTAAATGGGCTTATCTATCCTGGTATATTGCCGACAATCATCAACAAACATTACAGAATCAAGGATTCACTATTTTAGCAATCCGGGTTTACGATGTCACTAACCTTGATCTGAGCTATCAGCGTCCTCAGTTCGTACAACAATACGAATGTGAAACCGCAATCTATGATCGTTATGTGCCTATTCCCAGAGGGGAACGTGATTACATGACAGAAATTGGTTATGTGAATAATGATAATCAGTGGTTGTGTTTAGCGCGTTCTGGTACAGTTCGCATTTTCAGTCGTCCCAGTACAGATTTCTGGTTTGTTGTTGATGCAGAATTAGTTCTTCATGGTGCAACAGAAGAAGGTGCAAATGTCACCATTGATGGTCAAAAAGTCAAGGTCAATCCTGATGGTACATTTAAGTTAACTGTTCCCTTTGTAAACAACTTAGTTGATTATCAAATGACAGCTATTTCTGCCAATAAAGAACATACTAAAACTATTGATAAGAAGTTTTTTCAAGAACAACAAGAGAGTTAAAACGTAGCTTGGGTTGAGGCTTTGGGAAACCCAACACAACCGCACAAAAAGACAGTTAAAATGTAGGTTGGTTGAGAGGACGTTTAAAAAGTCATGATTGATGTATCAAATATTTTTTTACCCCACCCTAACCCTCTGACAGGTGTAGGTTTTTAATATTCTCTGTAAAGGCAAGACCAGGAAGACAAGGAAGGATAGTAGACAAGGAGGATTTTATCCAAAAAATACTCGGTTTATGGGTTATTATGTTACCAATCATACATTCCTTCTCCGTTT
>JANMEE010000209.1:0-20442 GCA_031376645.1 Dolichospermum sp. OTE_75_concoct_329_sub
GTCACTTGAGGGTGGTGATGATGAGTTAACGGAAGTTCGATTAACTTTTTCTAATAGCTGTTCTTGTACACTCAGGACTTCTGCTAGTTTCTTTTCCTGTTGTTCTATTTGCTGCGCCATTTCCTCCACCAGTTTTTTGACACTGGTTGGAGTCTTTCCCCAATCTTCCTGGGATATCTGCTCTAAATGATTGACGCGCTTTTCTTCCATGTCATTTAATTTATCAGATTTTGGGCAGAATTTTTTCCTATCTCTTTTCTACCCCCTGAACGGTTACTAAATATACTTATATCGAAGATCATCTATCCACCTTTTTGTTGTGTTAAGAATTGCTGGAAGTCCACCAGCATTATCAAACTCTATAATTCCTTTTTTTATAGACATATCTATTAATGAATAAATAGAACGTCTTTGTTTGTTAATTTTGCTGCTTGTATATTTTTGGCAAATACCCTTAATAAATTTCCCATCATTAATGCCATTTTCTACAATTATTTTAGAACGTTCTGTCAGAATGTTATAAGCATTTGTTGGGTGTATTTCTCCTGGATTAGTTCCAATAGTTATATGAGTAAGATGATTTATATATATTTTGGTAATAGGTTGACGAATTTTTTTTTCAATATAATCTTTTAAATTTTGCTTGCCAGTCTTAGATAAATGAGATTTAGCGATTTCATTTTCATCAAAAACATATTTATTATTATCGTCAAAGAAAATAGTGCTAATACTGTTAGCATCTATAAAATGGTTATTTTCAATCATCTTAACCAATATTTTGGCTAAAATAGACTGAATTTCTGAATTTTGAGTTTTAAAAATTGCAGGGTTCAAAGATATGATCATATTGGTATTTAGGGTATATTTATTTATCTTGTTCTTTTTTTCTCAGTGCTTTTTGCAGCTCTAAAATTTCTTTCATACCTTCATTAAAAACACCTTCTGGCCAATCACTTAAAAGCCCCTTATCATCAACTGTGATTTCCCGCAGTTCTTTTCCTTTTAATTCAGCATCTTCTATCCAGTAAATTACTAAATCGTCTTTTGTAAAACCAAAATCATTTTCAACTATTAATTTACGCAAACGTAAGATTATATTTTCAGAATGAGTTTCAATTATAAAAGTCTGATTATTTTCTTTGGCTGATTTTGCAAATAACTCAGCTAAATCACCATGTGCAGCAGGATGTAAATGTAGTTCTGGCTGTTCTAAAACAATTATTGATTCACGTCTATCAGTAACATTTGCACGAACTACTAAAGGTAATGCTTGATTCATTCCTTGTCCAACATCCATAATATTTACTTCAGTATCATCTTTAGAAAGTAAAATTTCAATAAGAGGTTTTTTACTTGTATCATCTACTATTAATTCCCAACCGTCAAAATGTTCCTTGTACCACTGTCCTACTTTTTCATACAACTTATCTTTTTTCTCTAATTTACTGACTCCAAGCATTATATAAGCATTTTCACCTGTAATACCTGTATCCCTAAATTTTGTCTTTCCTGGTAAAGAAAAGCACCTTTGGGGTAAAATCCTAAAAGGTCCAATATAATCTACATTAATTTTTGGTATTTTAAAGTTTTCAGATAAATTTTCACTTGTTTCTTGTTTAATAAACTTAGTAGGTATAAATCCTTTAAATTCGCACTCATAAAAGTCGTCATTGATATCATCATGGTATCCCCTGGCAAAAGGTTCCATGTCTTCTAGATCAAATTCCTGTTTATTATTTTTATATTTCCATTTGAAAACATCTAAACCATAGCCATCTACTTTTTTTAGTAAACCAACTTCTATTTGTAGATTATTCTCAAATATAATTTGAAAATTCAAAATGATACCGCCAGGGTTATTGTCAGGAAATAAATTATCAAAATCTGCACCTAATTCTACTCCATTATTTTTTAATAACAGAGGTTCATCTGTATTTCCATTGAGTGAATTTTCAAGCAAAGTAAACAGTTTAGCAATAGAACTTTTACCAGAACTATTTTTACCAATCAAAATAGTAATCGGTTTTAGTTGCATTGTCTGATTTTCTGAAAAAGCTTTGTAATTTTTAAATGAAATAGATTTTAATTTCATGATTTTTATTAGCCTTTTTTATGATTATAAACAAATAATACTGAGTGATTTGTGCTTGCAAGGGTAGCCATTCTTTTCTAACCTAAACATTGTACAACACCAAACCTATATATTATCCTGTTAATTCTTTAATTGTCTGAATCAGGATGTCCAGGATTTGAGGATTTACAGGATGTTTTATTAATATTTATCTACATTTTCAGAAATTGCACTAATTCAAATATTCCAGAATATCAAACTCAAATACAATCCTGTAAATCCTTTAATCCTGGCTATCCTGATATGGCTTGCGCCACGCTACGCTATCAGACAGTTAAATATTAATAGAAAACGGTGCGTTACATTTCATTAAATTACTCTGCCCAATTTTCTAATGAGAGTTTAGGAATGCGAGAAAATTCGCGGATATTGTTAGTAACTAGAGTAACACCTAAACTCATTGCATGAGCAGCAATTAGCATATCCATTGGTCCAATTACAAGCCCTTTTCTTTCTAAATCACTTCTAATACATCCATAAATTACGGCTGCATTTTGACTAAATTCAATAATTTCTAAAGGAAGTAAAAACTGCATAAAGGCATTTTTATTTTTCTCTTGTTGCTGACTTTTATAAACACCATATTCTAATTCAGCAACGGTAATGGAAGAAGCCAATATCAGAAATTGACAAGGTTTGAAATCGTGCTATAACTTTTTCTGGCTTTTGTTTAATCAGATAAATACAGATGTTGGTATCGAGAAGATATTGCATTTAAAATTCCTCTCTTTTATCAATAGGAAGTTGATCTCTAGTCATCATAAAATCATCAGAGAATTGATCTAAACTATCAATTAGAGTTTGCCAAGGATTATCTGTACTAATAAGAATAATGGCATTACCAATTTTTTTAACATAAACCTCTGTACCCGTCATTTTAAAATCTGTTGGTAATATCACCATTTGATGAGTACCGTCACTGCTAAGTTTGGCTGTATTCATGATTATTTCCTCTAATTCATGTTAGTTGTTTATGCTTTAATTGTAGCTAAAAATTGTCAGAATCAGGATATCCAGGATTTGAGGATGTACAGGATGTTTTTTAATATTCATCTACATTTTCTGAAATTGCATTTTGTCAGAATCAGGATATCCAGGATTTGAGGATGTACAGGATGTTTTATTAATATTTATCTACATCTTCAGCAATTGTGATAATTCAAATATTCCACAATATCAAACTCAAATATAATCCTGTTAATCCTTTAATCCTGGATATCCTGATTCAGACAGTTAAATATGAATAGAAAACGGTGCATTATATTTCATTAACGCACACTACAAGATTAGCGATCACACGGAAGAGCAAATTGATTACAGGCAGTTATAAAATTAGACTAACTACCATTATCTTCTTTTTCAGGCAGAGTTATACCAAAATAATTTTCACATATTGGAGAGGCTATTTTTAGGAATTGAAGCATCACGGATTCAGGAATAACAATTTGTTGGTTTAGACTCCATTTCTCCCAAAGATGATCCATTACTAGCTTCATTAACTTAACAATATTAATTTCTAAATTACTAAGATGTTGACATTGAATAGTTAGCGTAGAAAGGTCTTGAGAAAAAGCAGTCATCCTAGTATGAAAACTAATATTGCCTTTTTTAATCATAAATTTAGGACCGTTTGTACCAATACCTGAAAAGCCAATCATTTGACAGTATGTTAGAAAATTATTATATGAATGCCTACTTTCTTCATCTATGCGTTCATCTTTAATCTTTATTTCTCTTTCCTCTTGAGAATACTCCACCTGATATGATAACATTGCTATTCTAAAGAACTTATTAGCCGATTTACATAAATAATAATCTTTTTCAGAATTAGTGTACCAATAATGATCCATAAAGAATTCAAATAATAGTTTATATACATCAAAACTATATTTAATAGAGATTGGCGTATTATACATCAAGTACAGAATTGACATCATCTTGGTGTGATGATTTGCAAAGTCATCTAAATTTTTAGTAGATGAGTCGTTGTTAAATGCTGGAATATCTGTAACAATTTCCCAACTACTATTGAGAAAACGTTTTACTTGCCAAATTTGACCATTAGTATATACAGAAAACTTTGCACCTAAACAATTTGCATAACTTACTGCCTGTTCTAGTCCCTGTTCTAACTTTCTATCATCTTGTTTCTTACACTCAATAATTACATAAGGTATGTGATCTTGATAAACTACAATATCAGCGCGATGTGTTCTTGTTCCCACCTTTACAGGCTTCTCTACTTCAATATTATTTATATGAACTGAATATGTTGAAATAAGCTCAAACAATACCCATTGTCTTACTTTCTCTTCTGGAGTCTCTGACTTATTTAACAAGTAATGCGTGGGTTTTACTTCATAGAAGGGTCGTGGTGACATATTAAACAACCTGGTAAGGAAATAGACAAGTGTTGTTATACAATTCGTAATTTTATCACTTTTCCGTCACTTTGGGCAACGCACAATTTTAAACCTTGATTTAACAATGGTTTTGGCGATTTATTAATATTGTTAAATGGTTGCCATATTTTGTGATAAATAAAATGCTCAAACCTTTATCACATCTAGATTTCAAAATTGGAAATTATTTTTGTAATTCCTGGTTTGACGGCAGAGTGTTATGATTATGCGGTGGGAGGTAAAACACCTGATTGTGTTGTAGAAGTTAAAACATTAGGAGTTTGATTTGATAACTGCGTATATGTTTCAACTACAGTTTTTATTTCCTCTACAGATACAGATGGATTATTAAATTTACTACGCAAAGTATCAATAGTTTTTTCTGCACTAATCTTTGCATATTCAAGTTTCCTAATCTGATCACGAAGAAAAAAGATGTAACCCAAAGAAGCTATACCAAATGGTAAACCTAACACAAATAGTAAAATACTAATTATATTTAGAGTCTGTTTGGTATCTTGATAATCTTTTTCTATTTGTTGTGCTTTACCTTCTCCTTTTCCTGTTTCCCTCATGGTTGAAATTATCTCTAATGTTTGAGACTCAATCTTATCGTCTCGTTTATTTAATATATTTTCACGTCTTTTAAGGTCTTCTTCTCTTTTATCCAATGCTTTTACTTCCTCTGAAACTGCTCTACCACCCTCTCTATCAGCTTTTAGAACTCCATTTTCTACCTTTGTATCTATATAATCATTAACAGGATTACCTGAATTGCAACCTACTGTAAAGACCTGTAAAAGTACAAAAATTGTTAGTAATAATATTATATTTCGTGGCAGCTTTTTGAAAAAACTTTTAATTTTATCCATAGAAAAATAATTCCTTGATAAACATCCTAAATTTTACCTGTAATAAATATATCTCGTTTACACCTTATTGGCAAGTCTTGTAGAGACGCACCCCAAACGCCTCTACAAAACCCCTAAATCACAAAACCTCCCTACCCAAATAAACCTGCAACACCTCCGGTACTTTAATCGTCCCGTCAGATTGCTGATAATTCTCCAAAATCGCCGCCATAGTCCTACCCACAGCCAAACCAGAACCATTCAAAGTATGCACAAACTGCGTCCCTTTCTTACCAGCATCCTTAAACCTAATATCTGCCCTTCTCGCTTGAAAATCAACACAATTAGAACAACTAGAAATCTCTCGATACTTCCCAGCAGAAGGCAACCATACCTCTAAATCATAAGTTTTAGTTGCCCCAAAACCTAAATCAGCAGTACATAAATTAATCACCCGATAAGGCAACTTTAAAGCCTGTAAAATACTCTCTGCACTAACTAGCAACTTCTCCAATTCATCAAAAGAACTTTCCGGTTTTACTAACTTCACCAACTCAACTTTATTGAATTGATGCAACCGAATTAAACCCCGCATATCCCGGCCATAACTTCCTGCTTCTCGCCGAAAACATGGCGTATATGCAGTATGATAAATTGGTAAATCTTCCGCATTAATAATTTCCCCGCGATAAAAATTAGTAACAGGAACTTCCGCAGTCGGAATTAACCACAAATCATCATCTGCACATTTAAAACTATCTTCCGCAAACTTAGGTAATTGTCCCGTACCTGTTAAAGAATCAGTATTGACTAACAACGGTGGACTAATTTCTATATACCCAGCTTGAATATGTGTACTGAGCATAAACTGAATTAATGCTCTTTCTAAAGCCGCACCCGCACCGACAAGACTCACAAAGCGAGTTTGGGCAATTTTCACCGCTCTTTCAAAATTCAAAATTCCCAACTTTTCCCCAATTTCCCAATGAGGCACAATATTGGGATTTTGGGGTATATATTCATCTCCCCATGTTTTCACTTCTTGGTTATCATCTTCACTTGTACCAATGGGAGTAGAATCACTAGGAAGATTAGGAAGTGCTAATAATAAAGTGTGAATTTGGACTTTTAACTCTTTTTCCTGGGGTTCTAACTCACTTAATGTAATTTTGAGACTATTTCCTTCATCCTTTAAAGCCTGTATTTCTGGATCTTGAGGATTAACACCAGATTTTACCTTTTGTCCGACTATTTTACCAATTTCATTACTGCGGGCTTGGAGTTCATTCCGTTTTACTTCCAATTCCCGTTGTTTTTGACTCAAATCTAATATCGGCTGAATCTCGTATTTGCCACTACGAGTATTCAACTTCTCTTGTATAAGTTGGGGATTTTCTCTAATTTGTTTAATATCCAGCATTGGTAAGTTTTGGTAAGTTTTGGTAAATTGTACTTGATAGAGATGAATAAAATTGATCAAATCATCCCTTTCTCATCTGCGTTTATCTGCGTTTATCTGCGTTCAATAATAAATTACTACAAAAATAACCAGAAGTGGAAAATCAACAAAATATTGTAGATAATTAATTCAGAGACTCTTAGAGGATGAATGAACAAGTTTTTAATATATAAACAAACCCCTCTCCAAACCTCTCCCCGAAGCGGGGAGAGGCTTTGAAACCCCCCTTCCATCGTAGGGAAGGGGGGCAGGGGGTTAGGTTTTTGGAGATTATCGGTTTCATCTAATACTTTATGGCTAACGCCACGCTGCGCTATCAAACAACCTCTTATCCATTCCCTAACCTTGAAGGAGATTATCAGCAATGATTATATCCAAACCAGTTATTTTAAACATCAAGAATGTGGGATTAAGTGATGATCAATTTTATCAACTATGTCAAATTAATGAAGATTGGAAACTTGAACAAACAGCTAAAGATAAATTAATTATTCTCCCTCTATCTAGTCTAATTACTGGTAATCGAGAAGCGGAATTAAATGGAAATTTGATGATTTGGAATCGTCAAACTAAACTTGGAAAAGTCTTTAGTTCTTCCACCGTTTTTACCTTACCTAATGGTGGTAAACGTTCTCCTGATGTGGCTTGGATTGCTAATGAACGGTGGGAATCTTTAAGCATTAAAGAAAGAGAAAAATTTGCAAAAATCTGTCCTGATTTTGTCATTGAATTGCGTTCTCGTACCGATTCTTTAAGTCAATTACAAGAGAAAATGCAGGAATATCTGAATAGTGGTTTACGCTTAGGTTGGTTAATTGATCCTCAAAATCAACAAATAGAAATTTATCGTCAAAATCAACCTGTAGAAATAGTATCATTACCCACAACTTTATCTGGAGAAAATGTTTTACCCGGATTTATTTTAGAATTAGTAGTTTTTTAGCATGGGGAATAGTCACTACAAAGGTTTTGACAAGACTTGCTTATACATACAAGATAGCTCTTCCTCATCAAGTTTACGATAACAGGTTTTTTTGGAAATGTCAAGGGCTTGAAAAAAAATTCGCCCCCACTTTGACGATTGTTGATAGGTTGTGATTAGTATTTGATGTAGGGGTAGCGCCCCCGTGCCTACCCCATATTTGGATTTGATGTAGGGGTAGCGCCCCCGTGCCTACCCCATGTTTAGGGCAACCACAGGGGGTTTGCCCCTACTATTCCCGATTTCCTTTACTAATGCGATTCATTAACCACAGAGATGCTAATAAACCCGCAAAATGCGCTGACACAGTATTAATATTCGCCTGGACTATAAGCATATCTAAACCGCTAATAATCCGAGTTGGGTCAAATAATTGAGTAGTTGCGGCTTGTGGAGATATTGACCTGGCTACTAGTGTACCGACAATCGCTTGTGCTCCTAACAAAGTGACTAATATGCCTGCTAAATTCACCCATAGCCCTAAACGTAATACCTGCGAGGTTTCTGCCTTACGGGGACGGTTACTAGCATTAGGGGATGCAAGTTGCTTACCAATTCTAGTGTAGCGATAAGCTAAATAAATACCACCACCCAAAAGCAAGATGCCACAAATTGCTAAAAATACCCCAAATCCCGTACCTGGATTATTGTTGGGGCTGTTGGCTTTTTGACTGAAAATACCAAATAATAAGACAATTATCCCAGATATGACACCTAATACTAACTGAATCCATAAACTAATCCAACCTGCTAGGCGAAATTGTTGGGCTATAGCCCGGATGTTAGATGATGGTGTTTCGGAGTTTTGTGACATATAAAAATTAAAACTTAAAACTTAAAAACAACTTCCGTCTGTTGTCTATTGTCTGTTACCTATTTCCAGAATAATTGATAATGGTTTAAGTCTACTGAAAATTTCAGACTTAAAAATTAGTTATGGATTCTACTGTTACCCAATCTACTTTCCTGTTAACTTTGCTGTTATCTGTTGGTTTGTTTTTCTTTATTCGCGCTTCATCTAAAGATCGTATAGAAATGATGCGCTTAGGTTCAGAACAGAATGAAGATACCTTAATGACTTCATTAAAAGAGTATTTTCGCTCTCGTGCTTATCGAGTATTAGCGGTAGATACTGCAAAAAATCAAGTCACCTTTGAAGGATTTGTCAGCCCTAGTTGGTTTTTAGCGATATTCTTGACTATATTAGCAGCCGTAGGTTTAGGTTGTTTAGCATTGGTTTTATCAATGCTTGTTCCCGATTTTGGGCAGTTTTTTCTGGTAATAATCCTGTTTTCACCGTTAAGTGGATTGTTGTACTGGAAAAAATCTGGAAGACTTGAGAAGGTGTCACTCAAGATGGAAAATATCCCAAGTGGACAAAACTTCTCAAGTACAATTACTGTGACTGCCCATAGAGATGAACTTGCTGAGTTACAAAGGGCATTACAGCTAAAGACGCTTGACACTTGATTGATTGTTGGGGGATGAAAACCAGCATTCTCGACATTTATGTGGGCTTCTGACTAAACTTTTGAGTAAATCGGCAGTAGGGAAGAAGGAAAAATTTCGCGGGTTCTGTTAATCTTCCTGATGCCTGGGATGTCATGAGGAAAAACCTAAATTGGGGACAGAGCTTGATAATAGTCCAAATTAGTGAGAGCATAAATTTATGCTTCATTTTTTGGATGATATTAGCTCTGTCGCTATCCTCTTTTGTATAAGCTGATAAAAAACTGATTCATCTAACTAAAACAGATTGATGAGAAATTAATTATGCTATGACTTGAGAGAATTCGTTTAAACCCTACTGGCAAATTTAACCACAAAATAAAAAAAAAGAAATTTTTGAATAACCTGGTCAAAATTACCAATTAATTATTCACAGAGTCAGAAGTCACACTTACAAGATATGATAGTCATTTGTTGTTTAGTTACTAGCTACTGCAACAGGTTCTTGTGCTGTTGGTGATTCTAAAATCCTGAGACTAGGGAACAAAAAATGATTCTCTTCTACGTATTGAGCGCCAAACAGACCTTTTTCCGCCCAGAAATAACGGTCTGTTGTATGTTCATTACGTTTTACGAGTAGCAGCGCGGGTGGTAAAATACCTTCAGCTTGAATAAATTTTCTTGCTGCTGTCACAGGTTTATCTTCACCACTTTCGATGCTGTACTGAGGAATATGTTCAAGTATGCGCCGTCCTTCCTGCCTACGACGACTCTTCCGCTTGCGTCTCCTTGCCAACCTATTGTCCTCCTGTTTCAAGTTATAGATTGTAGTTATGACTACAAAATCCGTCGTCATTATATAGGTTCTATCTTAAAAAATCAATGGTTTTTAATGTTTTGATACAACTGGGGGAAAACAGTTAAAAATAAAAAAATAAAAAAATAAAAAATTGTTGGTTTTTCAGCTATTACTTGTTACTAATCAACCATTACCAGACTAAACTAAACAGCTAGAGGCCTTTATAGCTATACGGGTAAAGCAAAAGCTAAACCCCTACTGACCTCTTCTTTCTAGCTCTTGACTCGGTGACTCCTGCTATTGACCTCCTAGATTCCTGAACTCATGCTAATGTCTGCCAGTTCTGATTTCCTTGCTCTATGTCAAGAGCAAATAGCCCTGCTAACCCAAGGGATGGGAGCGTCTTTTACTGTGATTTATTTAACACAGGAACTGGTAGAAAAGCCTACAGGTGAGGCGCGACTAATTCCGGTAATGGTGTATCCAGAAACTATAGCATTAAATCCCAGTGATGAATATGATGAAGCACAGGATAGTTATCCTGTAAGGCTTGCTAATGTTTTAGCATTACCAAATCAACAAACGAGGTTGTTAAAACCAACTTCAGTATCTTCTCATCCATCTGTGGAATCGGCAGCAACAGGAAAACAAAATTTACATAATGGACAAGATGGACAAGATGAATATTTACTCAGTCATAACCAAATTGTTTTACCCCTAATTTATGAGGGTGTAATGGTGGGGTTATTGGTGACGGCCAGAGATGATAGGGAATGGAATGAACGGGAGGAGAGGGAAATTGAACGAATTGCCAAAACTTTAGCGATCGCTTGTATTTTAGATCAGCGTCGCGCTTGGTTGCAACACCAACTTCAACAAGAACAAATTCTGCAAGAGGGACAACGAGATTTATTGGATAATCTCTTGCATCAGTTTCGTAACCCCTTAACTGCTATCCGCACCTTTGGTAAATTACTATTTAAGCGAATGCGACCGGTTGATCCTAATCGTGAGGTAGCAACTAGTATAGTCCTAGAGAGCGATCGCCTACAAGAATTATTAAAACAGTTTGATCAAGTGATTGATTTAAATACAGCAGATTTAGCACCTCTACTTCTACCAGAGTCAAAGGTAAGGATTAATGAAAATGTCCAAAATCAAGCTAAACCTGTATTATTATTACCAGGAACAGGAGAAGAGTTAACTGATTGTTCCCTAGTAAATTTATTAGCACCTTTATTAATATCGGCTCAAGCGATTGCTCAAGAACGAAATTTACAATTAATTACGGAAATTCCCGGACATTTACCTTTAGTCAAAGTCAATGAGAAAGCATTAAGAGAAGTCTTGAGTAATATCTTTGATAATGCTTTAAAATATACTCCATCTGGTGGTAAAGTTTTAGTCCAATGTGGACAACAAAAAGGAAATTTACAAGCTATTGCTATTAGTGATACAGGTCCGGGTATTCCCCCAGAAGACTTAGAACATCTAGGAGAAAGACATTACCGGGGTGTACAGGCAAAAACAGAAATTCCTGGAACTGGGTTAGGAATTACTATTGCTAAACAGTTGATAGCAGAAATGCACGGAAATATAGAGGTTTACAGTCCAGCAATTAAATCAGTTATCACATTACCGCATATCCCAGGAACGACGGTTATACTTTGGTTGCAATCTGTTGGTTGTAACAGAGAACAGGTATGATTGCTTACCCCCCTTAATCCCCCCTTGGAAATGCTACGGTGTACACACAAGTCCTATTTAAAATTAAATCGGCGGTTAGAAACCGCAACTACACTTAAAATTTTCTATTTACCTACTTACACCGTAGCCTTGGAAATGGGGGAAACCGGAAAAATTAGTCCCCTCCCCTTAGAAAGGGGAGGGTTAGGGAGGGGTAAAACAATATTTCATAGACCATGAGGGGGTGATGTTTTGAATTGATTTAAAACCAATTTCAATTATTTTGAAAGAACTGGCAAGTCTTGATTTATTGTTAATTTCAAATCGGTATTAGGTTCAACAACAATTAAATCAACGCTGTTTTTGCCAAAGAATAAACCAATTAAACCCCCAATACCTGCACCTCCTAAAACTTCTTCTGTAGCAATAGCTTTATCTCCTGTCACCGCAGCTATTGCTGCTGCTGCTGCTGCACCGAGAGCAGTATTTTTGATAATTCCAGTTGTGCTGATGCCTTTTTTAATGGTTTCGGTTTTAGTAATGATATTAGAAGTAGCACTTAATTGATATTCTTGACCTGATGTTAAAATCAATTTTTGGGCAACAAATTGAGAACCACCTTGAGCAGGTTTGAGTTGGCCGATAATCTGACTACCAGCAGGAATCAAAACTGTGCTATTTTGAGTAATGATACTTTGGGATGTCATTAACGTTAAAGGAACTGTTTCATCTTTTGTTACCAGAATTTTTTCCGCTTTTTCATACTTCACAGGAATGATAGTTCCCTGGGGTATAGTGACAGATATTGGTTGAGTGGGAGTAGTTTGCAAACCAACAATGTAATCTGAATTAATGGCTGTCGCTTGGTTAGAACTAACTAATGCTTGATAAATAAAAGCTGCTACTTGCGCTCTTGTGGCGTTAGTAGTTGGGTTGAGGAATTTGACATTAGGATAATTAACAACTAGGCGTTTTTCCACAGCGGCTGCTATAGGACTACGGGCATAATCGGAAATATTAGCAGCATCATTAAAATATTGGAGACTGGAATTAATATTTGTACTAGCCGAATAGTTTAGACCATTAGCCAGAGAAACTAAAACTTGTTGCCTGGGAATTGCTTGATTAGGTTCAAAACGATTCCCCGGATATCCAGATAAAAAACCTGTAACATAAGATTGTTGAATAGCATTATATGCCCAATAGTTAGTAGCTACATCATTAAATCTAATTGTTTGCCGTTGTGGAGATTTATTAAAGGCTTTATTTAGCATGGCCGCGAATTGGGCGCGAGTTACAGCTTCTTCGGGACGGAAACTACCATCAGGAAAACCAGCAATAATATTTCGTTTTGATAATTCTTGAATAAATTGTGATGCCCAATAATTAGATTGAACATCATTAAAAGAGGTTTGAGCAAAAGCTGGATTCGCTATAATTAGAGGTGAAATAGCAATAGATGTAATACTCAAAGCCATGAATAATGCTGTTTTTGATTGCCAGTTGTTTAAGTTAAACATTTACTTTATGCCCCTAGATTTATGTTTCGTTGTTAAGAGAATAAGACGGTTATAAAAATAAATAGTTCCTTTGCTTTTCCGATATTACATTGAATCAATTCCCAACTCATATATAAATCATCAATAACAGTTAAAAATTTTCAAGTAATGTCGGGTGGGCAATGCCCACCTAGGTAATATTTCAAAATAAAATATTAGTCATATATAGAAATACTATATCTAAACCAAATTAACATTTTTTATTGAGTGGCATATACCTCTAGAGATTGATACATAAAATAAAGCGATCGCTCACCATGATTTAGGAAACAACCACTTTATTTGTATCATCAAATTCACGACTTAATCACTGCTATTAAATCTATTGACGAGTTATCACTAAATTTGAAGTCAGGGTAATATCTAAATCTTGTTCTGGTCTGAGGACAAAAACATCAGCTTTTTGTTTCCGCAATAGTACACTAGCTAAAGCTCCCGCTGCCGCACCACCTACAGGTTCTAAAACTTCAATTTTCTTATTACCTGTGATTAGTGAAATTACACTAGCTGCACCGGCACCAATAGCAGCATCAGTTAATATTTGTCCAGTGCTTGATCCCTTAGAGATTGTTTCTGTTATCGTAATGGTTTTAGAATTAGCATAAATCTGTTGTCTTTGTCCAGAAGGAAATACTAATTCTCTGGCTACAAACCTGACACCTTGCTGGTTATTGCTCGAAGATCGAGTATTTAATCTTACTGGTTGTAACTCACCAATAACTTCAGTATTAGCAGGAATTAAAATATTTCTGTTACTATCAGTAATATTGTCAGCTATTTTCAAAGTTAGGGCTAATGTTTCACCTGGTTTGACAATAACTTTCTCTTTTTCGTAGGTGATAGGTAAAGTTACATTAGCGGGAATACTAATTGTTCGCGATTGATTGAAATTGTATCCTTGGGCAAGAGCCGGAGCAAAGGATAATAAGGGGGTAGCTGCACCAGTTGTAATGGCTATGGCCATGAGTGCAGCGGTACTAGATTGCCAACGGATAGAACGACTCATCATGGGGTTGCCAATAATATGTTATATGTGAGATGACGTGAATTAATTAGGATAGTTTCTGGAAAAATATTTGCTGTTTTCACCATCATTATTCTGATTGTTTTGCCAACTGTCGCAGTTATTGATGGAAAAAGTTGTTTTCAATTTATTTAATTTTTCCCATTTTCTAGGATTTCTAGAGGAATCATCAATAATATTTGCAGAATTTTAAGTCTTGTAGGGTGGGCATTGCCCACCGGGAGAGGACTTTGGTAAACCGGGAGAGGACTTTGGTAAACCGGGAGAGGACTTTGGTAAACCGGGAGAGGACTTTGGTAAACCGGGAGAGGATTTTGGTAGACCAGGAGAGGATTTTGGTAGACCAGGAGAGGATTTTGGTAGACCGGGAGAGGATTTTGGTGGGCAATGCCCACCCTACGAATATTTGATTTTTCCTTTTTGTTTCCTGAAATATCAAAAAAATCCCATTTCTATTGTAAATTTTTGTAAAGTTGATGTCTTTAAGACTAGAAACTGGCTAATTAGATGGCTAAACTAAACATTAAGTGCATCTGTACTGTTAATGATCAAAATTGTAAATGTGGCACTATAGCCTGAATGATCCCAGTTCAACTTGTTATTAAAAACTTTCTCAGTTACCGTGATGCAGCTTTAGATTTTAGCGGCTTGCATACGGCGTGTATTTGTGGTTCTAATGGTGCGGGAAAATCTTCCCTTTTAGAAGCTATCACTTGGGCGATTTGGGGTGAAAGCCGTGCGACTGTTGAAGATGATGTGATTCATTCTGGAGCTAAAGAAGTCCGGGTGGATTTCACTTTCCAAAGTGGTCAGCAAACTTATCGGGTAATTCGTGACCGAGTGCGGGGTGGAACTAGCATTTTGGAATTTCAAATTGAAACTCCTTCTGGGTTTCGTCCTTTAACTGGTAAGGGCTTAAAAGCCACACAGGATGTGATTCTAGAACATATTAAGCTAGATTATGAGACTTTTATTAATTCGGCTTACTTACGTCAAGGGAAAGCGGATGAATTTATGCTCAAACGTCCCGCTGAACGCAAGGAAATTTTAGCAGAGTTATTAAAACTGAATCAGTATGATGAGTTGGAAGAACGAGCAAAGGATAGCTTTAAAGTTTATAAAGGACGTGCAGAAGAGTTAGAACGTTCCTTAGAAAATATCAAAGTTCAACTTAAAGAACGGGAAACAATAGAAAGCCAACAAACTGAGTTAGAAGCGCAACTGAATAGTTTACAACAAGTACAAGCTTTTGAAAATATTCAATTACAAAGTTTACAAGTTATCCAAAATCAACGGCAAAATTGGGAACAACAATTAAATTTTGTCCGCCAACGATATGATCATCTTAGCCAAGATAGCGATCGCTTGCAACAAGAACAATTAGCTGTAAAATCGCAATTAACAGATTTAGACAAGATTATCAATCAACAAGCTGACATTCAAGCTGGTTATACTCAGTATCAACATCTGCAATCCCAAGAAGAAATTTTTGCCGCTAAATTTGAACAACATACCCGCGCTACCAATTTAAAACAACAAAAACAACAACAACTATATAAACAAACTCAAGATTTAGAACGTCAATTTCAACAAGCCGAAGCTCAGTTAGCAGCTTTAGAACAGCAAGAACAAGAAATTGCCCAAACTCTGAGTAAATCTGGAGATATAGAAACAGCATTATTACAATTAAATAACGCCCGTCAGCATTTAGCTAATTTAGATCAATTGCAAATGCAGGTAACGCCATTATTACAACAAAGGGCAAGTTTGCAAACTCAATTAGATCGCACTCATGCTAGTTTAGTAGCCCGATTAGAGCAAATGCAAGCAACAGAAAAGCATCTGCAAAATCAACATCATCGTCAACCTCAATTACAACAAGCACTAATAGAGATAGGAACACAAATTGAAGAATTAGAAAAAAAGCGAGTTTATCTACAAAGGGTAAAGGACAAAGGACAGGAAAGACGACATTTTCTTGAGAGGTTGCAAGCGCACCAAGGCGATTATGAAAAGTTGTTAGGAGAACTAGAACAAAAATTGCAGATGTTACAAAATCCCGATGCTAATTGTCCCTTATGTGAACGTCCTTTAGATGAACATCATTGGGGTAAAGTTATTGAAAAAACGCAATTAGAATATCAGGATACCCAAGGACAATTTTGGGTAGTGCGAGAACAAATTGCGGTTTCAGATCGAGAAATTCAGGTACTCAGACAGGAATATCGAGAAATATCCCAAAAGTTATCCGGTTATGATTCATTACGTGAAGAACGGGGACAATTAGCAGCACAGTTGCAAGCTACAAGCGATGTCCAACAACAGTTACTACAAATTATTGCCGACAAACAACATTTAGAACATTCTTTAGAAACTGGTGATTATACCCCCGAAAAACAAGCGGAAATTCAGGAATTAGATCAATATCTCCAACAACTTAATTATAGCGAACAAGACCATGCTCTCGCTCGTAATGATGTGGAAAGATGGCGGTGGGCAGAAATTAAACAAGGACAAATTAAGGATGCTTTAAAACGTCAAGGACAATTAATAGCAAGAAAACCAGAATTAACAGCGAATATTGCTCAATTACAATTGCAACTTCAACAGGGACAAACTGACTCTGATTGTGCTAAAGAAATCGCCACTTTAGAACAGCAAATTGCGGAAATTGCTTACAGTTCAGAACAGCATAATTACCTGCGTCAAGGTGTGCGGCAAGGACAAGGTTGGCAATTACGTCATCAGCAATTATTGTCTGCACAAGAACAATATCCCCAATTAAATAATAAATGGCAAGATTTAGGAGACTCAATCCAAAAAATAGGTAAAGAACGAGAAATATTAACTCAACAAATTAATGATATTATTAAACAATTATCGGACAGTGCTAACCCAACAACCCAAATTAATACTTTAGAACAGCAATTAGCAAATCGCAGAAGAGAACTGGATAATAAAATATCTCAGTTAGGGCAATTAAAACAAATGTCGCTGCAATTAGCAACTTTGCAAAATCAGTATGAACAAGATATCCAACAGTTGCAAACTTGTAAACAACAACAGCGTGTTTATCAAGAATTAGCCCAAGCTTTTGGGAAAAATGGGATTCAAGCTTTAATGATTGAAAATGTTTTACCTCAATTGGAAGCAGAAGCTAATCAATTACTTTCTCGATTGAGTGCAAATCAATTTCACGTCCAGTTTATTACCCAAAAAGCGGGACGTAGTGGTAAATCCAGCAAGAAAAATGCTAAATTAATAGATACATTAGATATTTTGATTGCAGATGCTAGAGGCACACGTTCCTATGAAACGTATTCTGGTGGAGAAGCCTTTAGAATTAACTTTGCGATTCGTTTAGCTTTAGCAAAATTATTGGCACAAAGAGCAGGAGCATCATTACAATTACTAGTAGTAGATGAAGGATTTGGTACACAAGATGTGGAAGGATGCGATCGCTTAATTGCCGCAATTAACGCCATATCCTCGGACTTTGCCTGTATCCTCACAGTAACTCATATGCCCCACCTCAAAGAAGCCTTCCAAGCGAGAATCGAAGTTAGTAAAAACCAACAAGGTTCACAAATACAATTATTAATGTAAGTAGGGTGGGCAATGCCCACCAAAATTCTCCTACGGTGGGCAATGCCCACCCTACAAGACCGAAAAATTTTCAAAAATCAAATATCCCATATATCCTAAATACCAATTGGCTGGGATAATGTAAAAAAAATTAATATTATCTGCTAATGCTGAGATTAATTACTGACTTTGACGGGCCAATTATGGATGTTTCGGAACGATACTACCGTGTTTATCAGTTGTGTCTAGAAAAAACCCGATATCCTGGCCAAACAATTATAGAACTTTCTAAGGCTGAATTTTGGCAACTTAAGCGATCGCACACTCCAGAAATCCAAATTGCCTTAAAATCAGGTTTAGATACACAGCAAGGGCAACAATTTTCCCAAATCCGCAAACAAACAGTCCATACCCTGCCTTATTTTCAGTATGATGTAATTATCCCGACTGCATTAGAGACACTCACTAAAGTTCAAGCAGCCGGTATTGATTTAGCCGTGATGACAATGCGGAGAGTGAGAGAACTAGAATATGCTTTTAATCAATATAATTTGAGCCGATTTTTTCCAGAAAATCGCCGTTATTGTCTAAGTAACGACTATGTAAAAACCCGTGATGTCGAAGATAAACCTTTGCTAATGGCTAGAGCATTAGCCCAACTCCCCCCAGCGGCTGATACTTGGATGGTGGGAGACACAGAAGCAGATATTACTGCTGCCAAAAAACACGATATTAAAATTATTGCTGTTGAGTCTGGTATCCGCGATCGCTCACAACTAGCATCTTATCAACCGGATATGATTGTTACCGATTTAAAAACCGCTGTAGATTTTATCCTCAACCAGTAGCTACAAAAATTATGGGTAATCGGTCATCAACCAATTACCCATAGTCCTAACGCAAAAAGCTGCTTACTAACCACATTAGTATAAAAGTTAACAGCGTAGAGAACTGATTCGCTGTTAAATTTATCCCTGGTAATGGTAATATTAAACCAGCAATCAGACCACCAGCAATTAAACCAGCAATTAAACTAACCAGCGTGAATAAAACTGCTCGACCAAATTTTCCTTCCTTGCGATTAAGGAAGTAAATACCAATACCCACCCCAAGGACTAATGACAGTTGCAAAACCTGCCCGTTAACACCGGGATACAACAAGCTAGTTGCACCTAAACCTAGATACCAAGCTCCTGGTAGTAGTACATCAGTTAATGTAGGCTGATCCAAACTCCGCTGTAGCCATGCAGGGGACTGCCGACCTAGGGGTTGACTTGCTTGGGGAGAAGATGGAACTCGCATTTCTGGAAACCGGATTCGCTCAGGCACTTTGATTTTACCTTCTTGGCGCATCCGTAGGCGCTCCATTAAAATCGCATCATAAGCAGCTTCAATAACTTCTCGGATATTGCTATCACCACCGTGTTGTTCTAACAGGCGATTTCTAACATCCTGAATTTCATCGAAGCTTGCATTTTCAGATACCCCAAGTTTTTCGTAGGGACTTTGATTACTCATGGGAGGTTATTACTTTAGCCTTAATCAGCGGCACTTTTTATTTTACAGAAAAACAACTTTAGATTTTATAGAAATAAAGACAACAATTTAGATAAGCAACTACCTATATCATCTGTCTTAGGCGATTTTATCCATCTAACAAGATAATAACTTGACACTCTCAGGTTTAAAGACACGCTCGATTCTACTGACAGAATTAGATTAAGGATATTACCCAAAGTCTAATTCTCGTTACGACCGTATTAAACTCAACGAGACTGTCGCCAACCCCGTTGGTCTTCAAAACCGTGCATGAGACTTTCACCTCACACGGCTCCTCAATAACTTGGTGCTTGTCACGCATACCTCATTACCCATTATCCTCGACTTTTTCAAGTCTACTGGTGGGCTTAGGCTTGGCACTGTTACAGCCAGATTTTGTACCATCGCTCTTTCAAGTCCATACTGCCGTGAGGACTTAAACAAACACTGTTGTTTCATAGGAGCCGGAATTTTTCCAATACTAGGATGTTTCAACACGTAGATAGTTATTCCTACTCACGGCCTCATTATAACACAAAGACAAAGACAAAGACTACGGCGATTAAAATCGCTCATACCGCAACGCTGTCAGGTCTAAAGACGCGCTCGTTTCCCACTTACCGCGAGGTCTTATGAGTCAGGGAAACCCCTTAAAGCTTTTCAAATATCCTCTCAGGAAATAAATATTTTATAACTTTTGTTAGATAAATAACTAACTGATTATTTCTAATATTGAGTTGTGCAGGTGGCAGCTAAATTGGGGATAAAACGCAAGATGATGTAAATCATGGCTATTTCATTTCAAATTATTGGCTTACCCAAGATAGCACTGCTAACCCGGATTTCTCACCAAATCCTCAAACCCTTATAAGAACGGGGTTCTGGGTTTCCATATTGCATAAAAAATCGACACCGTGAAAAATGCCTGAAACCGTTTCTCTATAAGGATTATATAGATTGTGGTCGCATTGTTTGT
>JANMEE010000210.1:0-20577 GCA_031376645.1 Dolichospermum sp. OTE_75_concoct_329_sub
TACCTATTCTTGTTAATGTAGCTAATATGTGCTGAATAAATGCAAAGTCACCATTACTTTTAGGTGGTAATCCATATCGAAAACGGTGATAACTGTCAAAACTATCTAGCTGATCACCCCAGTTATTAAGACTAAATGGTGGATTAGCAAATACTCTATCAAAAAGTATTAAATCTTCATTTTCTAATAATTGAGGATTGCGGATTGTATCTCCCAATCGAATATCAATATCAAAGATGCCATGTAATAGTAAATTTATTTTGGCAATGACCCAAGTTTCTAAATTTATCTCCTGTCCATAGAAGGATACATCTTCTATATTTAATCCCACCTGTTTTATATAATTGACAGATGCAACCAGAAATCCACCAACTCCACAAACAGGATCACAAATTTTCATTCCCTTTTCTATATCCAACAGATTAACTAGTAATTCTCCTATCTTATTTGGAGTACAAAATGACCCTGCATATTTTCCAGATTGACTTGCTAATTTTTCAATTAGATAGTCGCAAGTCTCTCCCAAAATATCTAGATTTTCAAGGTTATTGTAACCAAGATTTAGATAAGAGAAACGATCAATTAATTGTCGCAGTGTCATTTCATATTGTTCAGAACCAAAACTATGATACTTGTTTTCAAAATCAATACTAGTAAAAATTCCTCTCAAAAGTGGGTTGTGATCTTCAATCTCGATAGATGCTATGTTAAGTGCGCTACCAATATTATGATTAACACACTGGAAGTAACTCCAACGAGAACACTGAGGTACAAATACATCAAATTTATTTAGCCTATTCCATGCCAAATTTTGATTATCTATTTTATAGTTAAGAATTTTAGACCTTTCCTCAAATACATCAGATAAATGCTTAAGAAACAAGAGTCCAAACAAATATGTGTGATAATCATTGGTAGGAAAAGCAGAGCGTAAAATATCGGCGGATCTCCAAAGTTCTTGCTCCAAATATTCTAAAGTTATCATTGCTCTCCTTCTAAGATTTGAGAAAAAATTAACTGCGTTAAATGATTTCGTATTTCCAGCGCATCTAAAGTAATTTGAGTGTAATGTTCAGCAGCTAAAAAGAGTTGAGCTAATTGGTTTTGTTTATCCAAACTGGGTAATGGTGTCTTTAACTCTAACACTCGCAACTGTGAAATTTTTAATAATTGAGTTCCAATAGATTGACTATATAAGGTGCTAATTTGTGTTTCTAACCATTTTGAACGCATCAACACAGCTAAAAACATTGGATTAAGATTTTCTGCCTTTACCCGTAAAACTGCTAAGTTTTGATGTGGCAAGCTACCTTTTACTTCATCTGTCACCAATGATGCTTTCAGGGGAGTTCCTCGAATTGTAATAACTACATCATCAGTCTGCAATCTATATTTAGAGAGATTGGAAGAATCCAGTTGAGAAGTGCTTAATTCACCACTTATATATATTTGCTCAAGATTTCGGGAGTTAATAATTTGTTCTTGTGAACCAAGTTCATTTTCATATCGTGTGAGAGTAACTCCTTGGTATATATGTACTAAATCTTCAAGTCGAACAATAGGATTAGACATAAATTCTAGCTTTCTTTGCAGTATCAGCATACTTTGCTAAATGAAGTATGTCAATACTGCTTGACAACCTTGGGAAGTATTGCTAGGATATTTGAAGCTAAGACACAAAACGACGAAAAAACGCCACCTGGACTGGTACTCCAGATAGCGTCCTCTTGTAATTTTCAGAATTTTGTAGCTTGGTTAGCCATTAACGGTCTGGCTGACTGGATTTAGACCGTCAATCAAACAAAGGAACAATGATTATGACTACTAGCTTCAACAATAATAACTCAAATGAACATCAGTTACAACTAGATATCCTGCGATGGTTGTCTAATCTCCTCGAAATGGAAGATCCAATTTCATTCCTTATTAAGTTTAAGGAGACAATCCAACTTAGTCGCCAGATACAAAAAGAAAAGGAAGAAGCAGAAGCTGAATCTCGACGTATAGCACAGTTTGAAGTTGAAACAAAGGCTTGTAAACGTCTCATTGCCATCATTATAGAATATGCTAAGAGTCAGGGAATTAACCCTTATGACTTGCCTTACCTCAAAAGCAAAAGCTATGAGGAACTTTGTGAATATATTGGAAAATTTTGGCCGGAGCTAAAGGACAAAATATAAGAGCTTCTAAGTGTGACTAAGAAATACCAAAACCTCTAACCTAATAGAGCCTGGTATTTCTTAGCCATTTCTGGTTTACCAATCCAATCAGCAGTAGCAAGACAAAAATCATGCAAAACCTCACTAGAATTACCCGCAACCCTGAAGTAATGGGCGGCAAACCCTGCATCCGGGGAATGCGTGTCACAGTTGGTACTATCGTTGGACTAATGGCATCTGGACACAGTGCAAATGATATTCTCAAGGCTTACCCATACATTGAAGAAGCAGATATCTATGAGGCTCTTGCCTATGCTGCATGGCGGGCTGAAGAAATTGAAGTCCCTCTGATAAGTGCATGAAAATTTTGATTGATATGAATCTTTCCCCCGATTGGGTAGCGGTTTTTGAGAGGTATAACATTACCGCTGTCCACTGGTCTACCGTTGGCGATACCCGTGAGAAAGATTCGGTAATTATGGAGTGGGCAAGAACTAATGGATATATTGTCTTTACCCACGATTTAGACTTCGGTTCTCTGTTAGCTGCCACGGGTGCAAATACTCCCAGTGTTATTCAGGTTCGGACTCAGGATATTTTGCCTAGCAGCATTGAAAATATAGTAATTTCAGCCCTGAACCAGTTTGAATCTTCTCTTTTTTCCGGTGCGTTGCTAACAGTTGACAAAGCCCAATCTAGGGTGCGTATTTTACCCATTAAACGTGGTTAACCGGGAGCGATGTTTTAACCGTGTTTAGTATAGTTGTTTAGCGATTCCAGGACGAGCACTTCGCTATCGCACTATATTTTAGGGTACGTTAATGAAGCAATTAAATAATTACATAATTTTGCTTGCTTCCAAATTGATGAAAGTGTACCGACTGGAATGTCATCACTTGCTTTTCTAGGTACAACTACAATACCTGATTTGCTTTGATGTTTGAGGATACGATGACTTTTCTATCTAATTAGATTTATATTTCATAAGGAAACCGCAATGAGAATTAAAGAAAAATTTAAAAGATCAGGATATTTTTGGCTTCCCTCTAAACCAGAGAGAAAGATATCAGGAACTCTTTCAATATCTGATGGAGGAAATATTGAACTTGAAGTCGTTGGGCTGTTTGATGAAAACATACAATCTTTTGATAGAACCGATGATTTAAAAAGAATAGTTGGAGAGATTGAAGAAGACGGATTTATCACTCTTGAAAATTGCTTTTATACGAAAAAGAGTTTTACATTTGGTGGTATTTCAAAATCATTGGTTTATGTAAATAGAATTCTTAGTGGTGTATTATATTCTGAAGGTGAAAGTATTCTTCTTAACACCTTCTCCTTTTCTGTAGAAGGAATGGATGAATGGGTCGGAATAACTGGAATTAATGTTGATCGCTAGTTTGAAACATTCTCTGCAACAATATCATACGTACCACCCAAAGAGATTTCATTGAATCTTAACAACGGTATGCAGTTGTTGATTAAATTCTCTTGGACAATACCAGGCTTGCCAATTATAACAGAAGCAAAAATAACTCAAAAAACTTATTTTCAATTGGTGTCAACTACAGAAAGAGAATTAAATGACTTCATTTCTATCACCCAAAAAATTACAAACTTTTTATGTTTTGCTATTGATAAAACAGTATGCTTGGATAGTGTGATAGCAACTTCAGATAGCATTTGTCAAGATTATGGTAATGGTAATAAGAATGTGGCTTAGATAAAAATTTACTATCCAAGCCTCCCTTACTCGAAAGATGAGGCAAAGATTGATTGGCATAGTATGCTATTTAGATATCAGCAAATTCAAGATCGTGCTGAGACAATAATTAATAATTGGATTGATGCCTATGACCAGTTTAATCCTGCTTTCAGTTTATACTTTTCAGTAAAGACTGGATCTCAAAAATACTTAGATGGCAAATTCTTAGCGTTAGTACAAGGTTTAGAAACATACCATAGAAGAAAATCCGATGAAAAACTAATGGATGAATTGGAATTCAAAGAGTTAGTCGAAAATATCGTCTCTAAATGTCCCGAAGAACGTAAAAAATGGCTGACAGGAAGATTGCAGCATGGTAATGAAATAAATCTGAGGAAGAGAATTAGCCGCATTATTGAGCCGTTCAAGGAATTTATCGGAACAAATGAAGAACGAAATAAAATAATCACAAGTATTGTAGATACCAGAAATTATCTAACCCACTATGATGAATCATCGAAGCCAAATATAGCTAGTGGTATTGATTTATTTTACCTCTGTCTTAAAATGGAAGCATTTTTTCAACTGCATTTTCTTCAATTATTAAGCTTTACTCCAAACGAAATAAAATCCATCTTGGATAATTGTTATGAATTGAAGCAAAAGCTCAATAAAATATAACACGATGGTACATCATAGATTTTTCTACTCCGCTATAAAGTTGGTGATGTATCGCTGACAATGATCACAACCTACCCCTCTCCCGTAGATTCTTAATATCTTGTTCAAAATCTTCTACACCATAATGCACTGGGATTTGACGGCTTGCTAATAAATGTTGAAAAGCAATCCGGTTCATCCCTGCAAATCGGCTTGCTTGAGCAAGGGTAAGTTTGTCCTTCTCAAATAGCAAAACAGCAATTTCTTGCTTCATTTCCCCTTCATTCATGCGAGTCGCGGTTAGAAGTTCATCAGAGATGATAATACTCATAACTAAAGTCCTCTTCAATATTCTTAATTCTAAACATCTATCCCTTTCAAGGTGAATAAAAACTTTAGTGAAAAAAAGATTTTTGAGTCACCTTGACAAGTTATTATCACCCTTTCCCCAATTCCTGAGCGCGTTCTTTCGAGGCTTTCACGGCTTCAATGACAGCAGAACGAAAACCGGCTTTTTCCAAGGCACTGACACCGGCAATAGTTGTCCCCCCAGGACTGGTAACTCTGTCCTTGAGTTCAGCGGGGTGGATTTTTGTTTCTTGTAACAGTGTGGCTGTTCCTAATACCGTTTGTACAGCTAGTTGTTGAGCGATCGCTCTTGGTAAACCCACAGCCACACCTCCATCAGCTAAGGCTTCGATCATCAATGCCACATAAGCCGGTCCACTACCAGATAATCCTGTGACTGCATCCATGAGACTTTCGGGAACTTCAACTACTTCCCCCACAGCGGCAAAAATCTGCTGTGCTGTTTGTTGGTGGGTGGGGCGAGTGTAAGCACCTAGAGAAATTGCCGTTACACCTGCACCTACTGTAGCGGGAGTATTAGGCATAGCGCGAATTATGGGAACTTGAGGAAAGGCTGCTTCTAATTGTTTTAAAGTTACACCCGCCAGTATAGAAATGATTAGGGGTGAATGTTCTCTGGGGAGAATATCTGCTAATTCTTGAGCTACAGCAGTAAATATCTGAGGTTTGATTGCTAACATCACCGCTGTTTTTGCTTCCCCTAACACCAGACTATTATCTGTGGTGACAGCTACTCCATATTTCTGCTCTAAATAGCTGCGGCGTTCAGCCTGGGGTTCACTGACTATAATTTCTGATCCTTGGTAAATGCTACTTGTAATCAAGCGGGATAATAGAGCTTCTCCCATTATCCCACCACCAATTAAGCCAAATTTTATATTCATTATTCATTAGTCACTAGTTAGTGGTCAATAATTAATAGTTAATCATCCTTATCAATAAATTGGGGATTTAAAACTATCAACGAATAGATATCTGGTGGTAAAGAGATGTAGAGACGTTCTATGGAACATCTCTACAAGGGTTATATAAACCGCATATTTCATTTCTACCAGATGTCTAATGACTAATTGAGCCTTACTGTGCCATCCGAGCTGGTTCATTTCCCCAAGTGGTCGTTGCTGCGGTAGGTGCGGGACGAGCGGGACGGGCTTGGCTGATAGGGACTTCATGTATCAAACCGCCTTGAGTGCTAACTTGCACACAACTGGGAGTAAACAAAAAGATGCTTTCACCAATTCGTTCTTGATGTCCGTCTAAGGCATAAGTACCACCAGCAACAAAGTCAACTGCACGTTGAGCTTGATCGGGGTCCATAATAGTCAAGTTTAATACTACTGACTTGCGTTCGCGCAATGCTTGAATTGCTTGGGGCATTTCTTCAAATGTGCGAGGTTCGAGAACTAGAACTTCAGAGATTCCATTAATTGCGCCTGGCATACCAATAACATTACTCATAGGTTTGGATACTGTTGGTGCTACTTCTTCTGTAGTGGTAGGTGAATTTTCCCGCCAACGCCGATTGGTGGGAGTGGTTTCCTGTGGGGCTGGTTGAGGATTTTCTTGTTGGTAGATGTTCTGATAATTATCGGCGGTATCAGCTTCTTCTTCGTAGTATTCGTATTCTACTTGCTCATTCAACCCGACAAAATCCCTGAGTTTGGAAAATATATTGCTCATGTTGTACGCTCCCAGATTTAAGTTCCCCTAATTGTCCTGACTAGCTAGTAAGTTATATGAAAGTTACTTGTAGGCAGTAGTCGTAACTATAGTAGATGTTTGACGTAGCAATTGTACTACTGATTTTAGTCTTTAGTACAAATCACTAATTCTTAACAGATATTCATGTTAATGCCTGCACATTAACTAATCTGTAACATTGAGTTAAAATTGTAGCCTAATGATCATTAAAAATAAAGGTGGTCAGACCCCTCTTGGCAATTAAGCACTACTTATGAGATTATTCTATTTTTTAACAATTATCAATAGTTGACAAAATAAATTCTCAAATGATTGTCAATCATGCTGTCCAGAACCACTGCTACAGCTATATCTAAGCTCGTTGACCAAACAAAATTGTACCTAATCTTACCATCGTTGCTCCGGCTTGCACTGCCAATTGGTAGTCTCCAGACATACCCATTGATAACTGCTGCATTGTAATATTTGACCAATTTTGTGATTGGACGGTTTGTGATAATTGATATGTACTATTAAATACATTCAAGATTTCTCTATCCGTCAATCCTTGCGGCGGAATTGTCATTAAACCTTGAATTTGTAAATTTTGACATTGGTTGAGTGCTGCCAAGTCAGCAAATAATTCTGGAACCATCCAACCAGATTTATTTGCGTCGGGGAGAATTTTGACTTGTAAGCATACATTTGGAGTCACTCCTAGTTCTTGCGCTAGAGTATTTAAGCGTTGTGCCAGCGGCAAGTTATCTACGGAGTGAATCCATGAAAATAGCTCTAAGGCTTTTCTGGCCTTATTAGTTTGTAGATTTCCAATTAAGTGCCAGGTAATATCCGATAGATCTTGCAATTCGGCTTGTTTACTGGCAGCTTCTTGGATGCGACTTTCAGCAAAATCACGAATTCCTGCGGTGTATGCTTCCCGCATTAATTCCGTAGATACTCTTTTTGTAACAGCAATCAACCTCACTGTAGATGGGAGTGAGGCGTGAATGTGAGCAAGGCGATTGCTAATTGAACTACTCATTGGAAGGTACGCTGGAAAACACCTTGAAGTTGCTCGTACTCCTGAGAGTTACCACTACGGCGCAAAGTCCGTAAGCGATTTTCTAGCATCATTCTGGCTTCAGTCCGGCCAATTGGCTGAAATTTCAGGACTTTTAGTTCACTTGTAACTAGAAAAAACAAGCGTTGGGCATAGAGTGTGGTAAACAGATCCTGGTTCTCATCCACCATACAGATCCTATAGAGTAAACCCCAAGTTGGATGATTTATGTAAGTTTCTGAGTTTTCTGGATTCATTTCCTAGTCAGGGTGGGGAGTATATGTAGCCGGGAATAGAGAACAGGCTTAAAAGTCATGAAGCTAGATAAGTTTTATGATAACTATATGTTTTCATGCAACTGGCAACCGCTATAACTTGTTCTGCTGTTAACTTAACATTCAGAGGATAGTATATCCCTTCCGCCAAATTTTTCGTTGACAGTGCGAAACTAACAATCTTCTTGGCAGGGTTTTATGCAAAACAACACCCTCACGAGTCTGTGATGTTGCACAGGCTTCTTTCCATCCTGCCACAATTCTCTGCCAACGGCGCAAAGATGGACATTTATCCAGCCGGCATAAGTAGTTTAGGTGTAAAAGTCTTATACTGTATGACTTTTTTGGTGATTTTTAGTCAAATACATAGCTGAAATTATTACTTCAGTCAAGTATTCGACATCATTTAAGGGAAAATTTTTATTAATTGACTGTTTATTTTAATCCCTTGATTATTTATCATGATTATTTGATTTATTACTGGAAGCTGAAAATCTATTGACGCATCATCATGAGACAAAGAGATTATGAGTAAATTATTAATTAACCTAGTAGTCTGTCAAATAAATTTTGACGGATAAGGAAAAAATGAACCACGAAGACACGAAGAACACGAAGGAAGAAGGAGGAAGGAAGAAGAAAAATTTATTTACCCGTCAATTAGTCCTTGACAGACTACTAGGTTTGCAATTCGTAATTATTAATTGCTGTTTTTAGTTCTTCATGTACAGATGACATCAGACTGGCTTTTTCTAGAGAATTAAATTGCTGTTTAGTTATGAAATTTAAACACCCTCTAACTCTATCTTGCCAGTTACTATAAGTTTCAGTATTCCATGCTTGAAATACTTCCTTTTGTTCTAATCCTCGCAAATTATGAAATAACTTGTTTCTTTGTATAGATGTGTGGTCTTTGAAATTTCTGATATCCGCACTCAATTTCCAGTCAGGTAAAATAGTTTCAATTAAATCATGAATACCTTTGTGTTCATATTTATTTTTATCCATATATCTTAGTAAACCTTCAATAGCACGGAAACTATGAAACAATGCTTCCACATAGTTACTTTGTCTTAATCTTATCACTGCTAAATAACCAGCTTCATAACTTGTCCACCACCATTCTTGAGTACGTTTTTTAGCATCTTCATTTATGGCACTTCTAGCTTTTGCAAATTCATCAAAATTAGCATTATTCCATTGAATAGCCATTGCGAGTAAATCTTTAATTTTCTGTTCTTTATCAGTTAAAGATTGATTTTTCCACAGTTTAGCAAATATTTTATCAACACCAGAGTAATCATATCTATCTAGTAATTCTTTTGCTTCTTGTAATTTAAGTCCTTTTAAATAATTTGAGCTAGGAATAGAAATAACTTGCTCTTTTTGATATTCATTGCTTACTAAAAATTCTACTTGTTCTTCAAATTTAGCTAAACTAGCAAACTGAACTGCTGAAGAAATAGCCGGAGTACCTGCTTGATGACTAATAAAAATCTTTTCTTTTTTATTAATATTTGTGAGATTTCGCTGTAATAGACTATTAATTAATATTAAACATTTATCCCAGTTATCTAAACCTTCGTTGGCAAAATTAGGTTCTAATTCTAAATATTTAATCTCTCCTTTAAAGTTGGGAAATTTTCCTTGAAAATACTTTTCTAAAATTGGTTTTAATGTACAAGTATCTTGCCAATAAGGACATCTATTATTTATTTTATCATCATCATCAAAAACATTTTTCTGATTTGTTAAAATTACAATTATCTTTTCAGGTTTTTCTTTAGCAGTTAATCCCTTCAGAAAATTAGTAAAGGTATCTAATAAAGGAAAATGTAAATCATTAAAAGTATCATCCTCTAATTCATGACCATAAACCATTCCCATAACCCTTGCAGGAAGGGCATAAGGTTCATTAGCAAGAGCATTTTTTAACCTATATGGTTCAAATAAATGATTATATAATTCACTTCTTACTTCTCTATAACGCTTCTGCCATTTATTTGAGTTATAGTTATGTTTTAGCTGCACGTCACTATTACCAGTAGTCACAATCCAAATACTCATTTTTGAAGCTCCTTAAATTTAATAAAATTAGATAACTGTAGGTTGGGTTAAACGAAGTGCAAACCAACATCATTAGGTTTGTGTTAGGTTATGCCTTCCTTCCTCTGCGTGAACCTACTTCAACCCAACCTACGCTTTAAGTTTTTCACACACCCCACAATTTAGTAAAATCACTTGTTGGTAAAAAAGCTAAAAACTCTTTGGTTTTTTGATCATTTTTATCTGGAAAGATAGTTAATATTTCAATATATTCTCTACCTTTTGGTCTTATTTCCCCTTCTTTTGTTCTGATATAATGGGGATACATTCGATGGTGAATTCTCCCAATATTTCCCATTCTTCCAGTTAATTGAGAACCTTTAATTGATTGATCTTGTTGATATTCACCGTGAAACCATTCCACCGCTAAACTATCTTCTTTATCTTCTGCTATACGTCCCCAAACTTGCACTTTTCTAGGATGAAAAGATTCACGCCATGAACTTATATGATCATTTGGTGTTTTTCCTTTAAATATTAGCCAATTATTTACAGTATTTTTTACGCTATCAATAATTTTAGTAACATTTTCGATTCTACCAACAGGAAAATAGTAGGGATAAGATTCTTTGTTAAATTGCCAATGACAGCCAATCATAGGCTTATCACCATTTTCTAAATATTCTGGAAAAAAGATCCGATGATCAATCCGACGAGATGATTTACCAAAACCACCGATTAACATAGAAAACTTGAGAATCTGTCTAACTAATTTTCTTAATTCCTCCTTATATTGATCTGAACAATTTTTCATGCAAAGAATAGATAAAACACCTTTTTCTAAATCATAAATCGGCATTTTTACATTTCTTCTATATGTAAATTCATTTAACTCTAAATCAACAGGATTGAAAGCAATACCTAAATCTCCAACTACTGCACCTTTAGCACCTGCAAAACCTCCCCAAAGTTCCTTAGTTAGTTCTTCTGCTGTATTTTCATCAGTCACCGCACTAAATAATCGTAATGTATGACCACGTAAAGCAGCCTTAAACATATTTGGACGAAATTCACCACTTTTATCTACTAATTGTGATGCTAAACCTTGTGCTTTTAAATTGACAGTAATTAATTTGGTTTCTGGGTGATTAACAGGTTGACCATAACCCGCACTTACCCTAGAACCAATACCTCTTTCTATGGCTTTATCCCAAATACTCCAGATAGTTTCCCATTCACTATCATCTAATTTAACAGTGCTAGAAATACCAAAAACTAAAGTTGGTTGATAGAGAGAAATTTGTAAAAAAGCCGCATGAGAATTACTATTTTTAACTTGCCAATCTTGTTGAGGATGAACTACATCAATTAATGGTTGTTCACACCAAGTATCATCATAAGGATACGCACCATGAAAACGCAGTATTCCTGGTTGAGTTTCACTATTATTTTGAAACCCACAATATTTGATTTTTTGTTGAGGGGTACAACTTCTTAAGAAAGCACCCTTCATACTTGCACCAGGATAATAGGGAAAGCCATTAGCAGCTATGACAGGTCTGATAATATCGTCATCTTGTCCACTATTAGAAACAAAACGCCAAGTAATTTTATACTCTTTGGTTTTGACATTGTAACTAAATTTAGGTGATTTTGTAGCAGCAGCTTCTACCCATTCATTAACCCATCTTTCCGACTGTTCTGGATCTTGAATATATTGAATTTGTCCTCTACCTGTAACTGGTGCTTGAAACATTAAAGGGACTTCATTACTATTCACCATCGTTATCTCCTGATTTTTTATAACGCTGAGTCCACCAAACTAAACTGTCGCAAAATTGCGTTAAAACTGCTAAACAAATCCGTTGATCTTCAATATCTAAAGACCATAATCTCGCTGCATAATCTTGTAATTGTCGGGTATTATTGCCATCAACTTGATCATCAGGTAATTTAATTCCTGCTTCTTTCATGATTTTGACAAAAGTTGTCCAAGTTTCGCGCCAATATTTACCTTTTTCCCGTTCTTCATCATTATTTTTACCTAACAGTCGTAAATGTTCACCCCAAAAACGTTCCAAACCATAAGCTACGGTACTTCGCATTTTATGAGATTGACCAATTACGCCTTTTTTATCCCGATAGATAAGAACTAATTTTTGTGCTTGTTGGTCTAAGTTATAAGATTTCCAAGTCATATTTTTACACTCCTTTGAAAATTAATTCACAATGACCTAAACCAATAGATTCTAAACCACCTAAATAAATATCTATAGTTGAACTACCGTTAAGTGGTTGCCAATTTTTACCAGATTTATCATCTCTTATGGCAATAGGAAATACTAAAATTGTCCCTTCAGGTAATGCTTCAGTATTAAAGAAACCACCACCTTCAACTACTTTTTGATCTGGCTTTAATCGGACACGACTTTGGCGATATAATGCCATATCATGAATCATACCAATATCACCATCATCAACTATCACTGCTGGTTGTTGTTTGAGGTTAGGAAACCAAGGAGATAAGTCTTTGGTTTTGTTAATTTCTAAAAAACCTAAGTTAAAGAAGATGGTTTTTTTACCTCCTGTGGCTTGTTTACCAACAAGATTAGTTGAACCCGTATATTTATCAGGAATTGGGATTTCTTTGAGAAGTTTAGTTTTACCGTCTACTTGTACTTGAACACTATCACCAGCTATTCTTTGATAGCGTTGTAATAAACGGGGACAACTTACCCAAACTATCGGTTGTCCTGGACAAAAAACAGGAATCCAAATAATAGAAGCATATTCTAATTTAAGAATAGATTCTGTTGTACTAGTTGTTTTACCATTTTGTCCTTCATTACCATACCAATAATTTGCTTCTGTTTCTCCTTCAGAATTACGGGTTTCTGAACGCAAACGACCACGAATAGAACTACCAGGAATGATACCAGTTTGGGTAAATTGGTCGCGGAAAATTAAGTTTAAATTACCGCTTTCTTCTCCTGCTGTTGCACCAACGTGGAGGGGTGCTAAGGTTTCGATAATGCCATAAGCTTTTTTGTACATTTTAGTTAACTCCTTGAATTTCTACTGGTAAACACAAACCACAACCGACTTTTTTGAGACTGTAACCTTCATTGGGAAACCATTTTTCGTCCCATTCCCACCAAGGTTTATTAATGGGTTCTTTGAGAACGTAGACACTACCAGCAGGAACAGCATAACGTCCTCTTCCTAATGTTCCTTGGGAACGAAAACGATAGGGAACGGGTTTATCTGTTAACATCTGCATAGTTTCAGGAAAACTATGATCTTGAGGTTGACGGTGAGAAATACGATTAGAACCCCATACTCCTGGTGTAATTAGTGCAAATTTGTCTTTTACTGGTTGACGTAAAAGCTCTAAAATGGGACTATCATCAGGTAGTTCAAAGCTATTAATTTCTACAATATGATTTTCACCACCAAATCTATACCAACCATCAGGTAAAGCATAGGTAGATAGATAAACTAAACAACATTCTGGATCTAGTTGTACAGAATATTCTAGAAACAATCCCCCTTTTGTATTATCATCATTTTTCAGAGTACATCTTTCATCATTTTTTAAGTGAGGATGTAATACAGAAACAAATTCAAAAGGAGCTTTGGCTGCATAATCATTACTGCGAATTTGTTCGGCTGCATAGTTCCAATAATTGATTCTTTGCCATTGATAATCAGGTTTTAATTCCGAGTTGTCACAATGCCATTTATCATTTTTAAATTCCCATTCACTAGATTCGTTTTCAGCTACAATTTTATTCCAAGGTATTGGAACATAAAAATATTCTGGATTATCGGTTTTCCCCCAAAATGGACCTGCGATATATAAATCATTACTTAATTTTTTTTGATTCCATATTTTCTGAACTTGGTTAACGCTAAAGAATAATCCTGATAAGGTTGCAGCTTCAGGAGGAAATTTAGAACCAGAACGACCAACTAAATTTTCTGGTGATAAAAATGCTCCTGCACTACCATACATAAACCCCAAAGGATTGACACAAATTAGATATTTGAACATAAATACCATCCTATATTAATTAAACCATCAATCCATTTCATGAGTTGTAAATTATCTGATTTACCAACTATTTGTTCTTGTTGGTTTTGTAAATCTTCTTTCTGGTTTTCAAAATAAACATTAAACAGTTCTAATGCTATACGTTCATCAATATTGATTCCTTTAGCATTCAAATTTATTGCATGACGAGCTTTCAAGGTCGCTAAATCACTATAAACATGACTCCAGTTAGGAAAGTCTTCTTTCTGTCTTCCTTTACATTTCCATTCTGCAAATGTTTTACCATCTCTATCTCGATACTTCATCAAAATATCCAAATAATCCCAAGGACAACTCCACTGGACATATTGACCACTATTAAAAACAACGCGAATTGTCACCCTATCTCGTCCTAAAGATTTGGCTACCTTTTCCGCTTCCCGACAATGTTGTAAAACATCTCGCTGGGGTACACTACCAGCAACCCAAACAAAACCTACACTAAGAGTTATTTTTTGTTCGTGTTCATGCCATTTTTTATTTAAGGTGGTTAACCATTCGTAGCTTTGAAATGCTGTAATTGGTGTAGCAGGTTTATTGTAAATGATGCCTAGAAAATCATCACCACCAGCATAAACTATTCTTCCTAAATCTTCAGGAAAATTTTTCTCAAAATCTTTACCCCATTTTCTAATTGCATCACTAAAATTTTCTATTTCCTTATCACCCTTATTTTCACCTGCTAGTGCTAATTTTTTTAGATGATCTCCAACTTTATCACCATCTCCCATAAACCATCCTGTCCACTGTCCTGATGTAGTCTCAGTTGGTTTACGGTCAATTTCTTGAAAACCCTCTTTGAGTTTTTCTAATTTCTCCTCATCTGGTTTATCTCTATTAATTAAATTAGCTATTTCTGGTAAAGTAACTAACCGTTTTACCAATTCAGGAATACTCAATTTTTCATTAGGAGCAATATATTTACCTTCTGGGATTTTCTCAGGTGGACAATTATCTAATTTTCGCGCTAATCTTTCATAAAAATATTTAACTTTCTCATCTTCTAATCCATAATTCAAGGTTTTAGGATTACGATAGTCAGAACCCAAATCAGGAAAAGCAATCCCATCTGTACCGGTTAAACTAGAACTCTCACCAATCCAATTTACAGCACTCCAATCACGGGATAGTTTCTTAGTTTCTAAATCATTCATTGCTGTTTCAATACAGCAACCACTACCTTGAAATATCTCCCAAGTGTGACCACCCCAAAGCGTCCATTCTCGTTCCCAGTGGTATTTATCTGGTACTTTCTCTTCTATCCAAATTCGACAAACTTTTAACATTTCTTTCCATGCAGAAAGGATGATTTTTTCTGCATCTTCTCTACTCATTTCTCCTTTAATTAAAATGCGGTTTGGCATTCCTTTTTGTACGCTGGGAAGCGCGGGAGAAATTAGTTTTAATTCGTTGTCTTTACTCTCTACATGAGTAACTATTTGTTGACTTAAATAGGACAGAATTAGGGACGCACCATACAAGTCTCGTAGTTTACGGGATTTTTCTATGAACCCTTGTACGGGAGCAAAAGTGATAGCAGTATATTTATACATTTAGCTGTGCTTTATTTATACGCTTGTTTTTACAATACACGTTTTTTTAACTTTTTTAACAATGAAAATACTTTGTAACAATTATTTGTTATTGAATAGACATCTCCAGAAATTAAATATGCGGTTTCCAGAACCTTTGTAGAGACGGTCCATGGAACGTCTCTACATTCTTTTTCGGAGAGGTCTAATGGTAGATTTGGTGTTAAATTGTTAAACTCGATGTCAAAAATCTTGTTTTTATTTACAAAGTACACAATATATAGAGAAAATTATCTATATTTATCGCTATGTAGACTTAAACAGATTTGTGTTGTGTTTTTATCTTACCAGCAAAAAACTGACTGTAAACTGCTATTCATGCGAATGACAAAATTTACTGAGGGAGAAATGGTTATAAGGGTAGTGCTAGACTACATCCCCAACGTTTAAAATTATAACCCTCTGTGGGAAACCATTGTTTTGACCATTTATACCAAGGTTGTTTTATGGCTGTTTTGAGAACATATACGCTACCTGAAGGAACAGCATAACGTCCACGAGATAAGCGTTTGGTGTTACCAGTACCACCCAAACGATAACGAAAAGGTTGAGGTGCTTCTGTGAGAATTGTTTCTATTTCCCATATAGGTTGAAATTCATTATCTTTATAAATCATGGGTTGAATATAAGATAAGCGAGTAGAACCCCATACAGCAGGTGTAATAATGGCAAATTGTTTACCAACGGGTTGGTTAAATAACTCTTGAGTTGAGTTAGCAATTTCTAAACAATGTATATCTACTATGTGTCCTTCACCACCTAAACGATAGCAACCATCATTTAAAGGTATATTACTGAGATAGATCAAACAGGTATCAGGATCTATTTGTACAGCATTTTCTAAGAATAAATTTTCTTGACTGCTATCACTATTAATGTGACGTTGTTCTAGAGAAAATCGGGGATGTAAATGTGGTATATATTTCCAAGGATTTTGATGTATTTCTTTTGGGTTATACCAAGATTTAATGGGTATCCATTGTTCAGTTTTTACAAATTCATCTGTTAATAAATCACCAGTTTCTAGTTGCCATGCTTGATTTTGAAAATCCCAATAAAATATATCTTTAATTTCCCCATTTTCTACTAAATAGTTAAATGGTAATGGGACATAAAAATTTTGTGGTTCTTCTGTATATGACCAAAATGGTCCAGCTATTTGCAGTGAGGTAATTAATTCTGTTTCTAGGGTAGCTGCATATAGTCCTGATATGGTTGCTGTACTGGGGGGAAATTTTCTATTTGATAAACTAATAAAATTTTCTTCGTCAATAGAACGCCCTGCACTACCATATAAAAATCCTAAAGGTTCGATAATGATGAGAAATTCAAACATAATTTAAAGGAAATAAAACACAAATTCTGATGTTGAAGAATATGTCATTTTTTGTGCAATCGCATCTTTTTCTGGCAATAATCCCTGACCAATAATTTCAATGCAGATTTAGATTTGATAAAATTGCTAAACTGGCATAGGTAAAATCGTGGTGTATACCTATTGCCACAAGTATCACAAGTATCAAATTTTTCGATAAATCTTGCTTCTAGGCCCAACTGCCACAATTAATACTATGTGAGATTTATCATCAATTTCGTAAACTATTCTGTGGTTGTATTTTACAGGCACTCTATACAGGTCTTGATTGTGGTAAAGCTTTCTAACTCCTAAAGGCCGAGGATTTTTTTTTAAGGAGTCTATAACAACGCCTACAGCCTCTTTGACATCTTGTGCAAGTTTGCTAAAATCTCTCTTAGCACAAGGCTTCAGAACAATGTGGTATTCCATATTTCTCTACTAAATTCTTTTGTACTTATTAAACGTTTGAATAATGAGGGTTTTTCCCTTCTTTAGCCTGTGTTGTGGTCGCGTATCTTGTTCATGGTTGAAAATCCTTAGTTTTTGCGTCTATTAGTCTGATTTAGCACAGAAAAAACACTCTGTCAATAGAAATAAAAAATTACATCAAGAGTAATTACAACCCAAACTGTAGCTTAACATCTTCCCAAGACACTGTTCCTGGTTCTTTCATCGCTTCCTCTGCTGCTTGAATATCAAGCTGATCTTCTAACTCTTCTAACTCCTCCAATATCTCTAGTTCTTCAATGGGAACTAAAGCGGCCATGGGTTTTCCGTCTCTATGTATAACAATACGTCTTCCCTCAATTGCAACCTTATCTATAAACACTTTAATATTTGCATCATCAATATTTATTTGCTGATTAGTCATAAATGTTACTCAAATTCAATATTTTGTCAGTATTCGAGCAAATTAAATTATAAAATTATAGGAGATTATTTTTCATTGCTCAAATGCCTTTTACAATAGCTCATCATTATCTAATCTAACAATGATGCTATAATTGTAAAATGTAATTCCCGACGACTGGGTAAAGTCGCTTTGTTGGAAACAAAAAGAAACTCGTGTATTTATTAAACGTTTGAATTAAAAACGTTGTGATTAAACAAGACGATTTGGTATTTCACTATCACAGATGAAAAAACCAAATCATTCTTGTTTTACGAGAAATTAGTAACGATATTTTTTAAATAAGCGGTTATAAACTGCATGAACACAGAAAAAACCCAGATGTGCGGGTTTTCAATATTGCTTCTCTAAAATTATTATAAATTTGTGATTCGCTTGAAAACACTAGACTTTGAGCTTTGTTAAATGCAGACAATAGTAAGATAAGTTTTATTGAGTATCGAAGAAAATGTCTACTCCTCCTATCTGTCACATCCTGATCGGTGTTCCTGGTAGCGGTAAGTCCACTTTCGCCACTGAATTAGCCAAATTGGGGAATTATCGCATTGTCTCTGCTGATGCTATTCGTCAAGAACTTTATGGGGATGCAACTATTCAAGGTGATTGGATAGACATAGAAGCAGCAGTAATTTCTCAAATCACGGCAGCGTTGATTCAAGATCATGCTGTAATCTATGATGCCACTAATGCCAAACGTGCGTGGCGACTTGATTTATTAGAAAAGTTAAATGTAGCTGTTACTTCTCCGGTTTTATGGATGGGGTGGTACTTAAAAACCCCTGTGGCAATTTGTAAAGCATGGAATCAACAGCGTACCCGTCAAGTACCAGAGATAGTAATTGAGAAGATGTATCAATCACTGCAAGACTTTCCACCAATGGCCGCTGAAGGGTTTGCAGCAGTGAAGGAAGTTGATGTCACCTCCCCAAAGTTCAACTTTCAACAAATCTCTACCCAAATTCAACAGCTTTCTCGTAGTCTGATTAACCGCAACAACCGTAATAGTCAAATTACTTTTCACGGTTACAGTAAATTGCTAGATTTTGAACGCTTAATGTATCTAATTTCTTTGGTGATTAACTATCCGGGAATTGGTAATCTTCAAGCAACTCATCCCAGTTTATTAGCCAGCATTTTGGGTAAATTTCCTGAGTCTACAAGTTCCTTGGCAGAAATAACTACTTGTATGAGCCGATTGCATGGAAATATCTATGCAGATGAAACTGCGATCGCATCTGATTTACTCTGGTTGCAGCAAAATTCCCTGATTGGTGTTAATTCTATCTCTTCACCTTCTCCTCTCCCTATCTCCCCTGGTGCTGTTTCTCTGGGTTCTTCCGTGTCTCTGGTAACTCATCCCTACTCGGATTTGCCAGCGTTTCAGAGATTGTTGCATACTATGCGGTTAATTTTACAACATCCATTTTTATCTAATTCTGGACAAGGAAGTTTACAAACTTTGGTATCTAAACTGCAAGAATATGAAATAATTGATGGTAATGCTTTAGAGTCTGTCCGTAAAGATATAGAGAAAGTCCTGAAACCATATAAAATATTACCTAATTTTTCTATGCGAGATGGTTATTTTGCGGGAACGGCTATTTTATCAGCGCTGGAATTAACTCAGGTGTTTCAAGTTCTCCAGTCTCAAGCACAAAGTCTTAATGACCCGATAGCCCTGGAAATTTATGAAACCTTTGCTACCCGCATGACAGCAAGTCGCTTGGGGGTTAGTGATATTTATCCGGTACGGGCGATCGCTAATCGCAGTATGATTGACTCGGAATATTTACCAGCAGAATCCCTAATCAGAAATTTACAGCAAGTGGAGGAAGCGATAGCTAATGGACAACTGTTAGAATTAAATCGTTTTCCTGGTGGTGGTAAGTTTGCATTAGATGAAGAAGGATTCTTTTTAGCTTTTCCCTTACAAATTGTTTTTTCTAATTCCGCTTGGTACTTGGGTTATGAATGTGTATCAGGTAAATATAATGGTTTGTTTCGTTTTGAAAGGTTAGATAGATTATTTATTGGCAAAATCCAATCTCAATTGCGTTCTCGACAAGCACAAGAAAACTCATTAAAGAAATTGCAAATACTCTCAGAAGCCAGCGCGAGTATTTTTTTAGGTTATAATCCTGACGACCAAAATAAATTTCTTAGCAGTGATAAAAAAGTCCGTTCTCAAGTTTGTATAACAGTGGAACTATGGTTTAATCATGGAATATTTCGCTTTGTCGCTGAAGGAACTAAACGCTTTCCTTCACAACAAATGAAAATGTCACCACCAGTCACAGGAAAGAAATTCAATTTACCAAAATCCATGTTTTCTCTCAAACCGACAGGAGATCATAATTTTCCTAATTGCTTTCGAGTCATATTACCCCAATGGTCTTTAGATGATGTAGAACTTTTACGTTGGATACTTGGTTTTAAGGGAGGAGTAAAGGTAGTTAAACCACAATTATTAGTTGATAAATTTAAACAAATTGGCGAAGATATTCTCAATATTTATAGATAGTTATAGCATAGCCCGGATTTCTCACCAAATCCTCAAACCCTTATAAGAACGGGGTTCTGGGTTTCCATATTGCATAAAAAATCGACACCGTGAAAAATGCCTGAAACCGTTTCTCTATAAGGATTATATAGATTGTGGTCGCATTGTTTG